>JAAYZO010000687.1 GCA_012514865.1 Lentisphaerota bacterium
CAGGGCATGACCAAGACCTACGAGGTCTGGCTCGGCGCCGATGGCGCCACGCCGCCCTACGACCGCCCCCTGATGCCGGTCTGCACGCCCCAGTGGTACGCCGATTCCATGGTCTTCGGCGAACTGACCGTCGCCAACCCCGACCGCGACGTCGTGAACCAGTACGACGTCAAGGTCAACGAGGCCTTCGACGCCTACATGAAGGCCCGCGAAGACAACCGCGAGTATGGCCAGTTTAACTTCGGCGACTGGTGGGGCGAGCGCGTCATCAACTGGGGCAACATCGAGTACGACACCCAGCACGCCTTCTTCCTGCAGTTTGCCCGCTCCGGCGACCTGCGCTTCCTCCAGGCCGGCGAAGAGGCCGAACGCCATAACCGCGATGTCGATACGGTCCACGCACACCAGGACCCGCAACGCGTCGGACGCGTCTACGCCCACTGCATCGGACACGTCGGCAACTACTACCAGAAGAGCCCCCTGGATGGACCCAACCGCGGCTCCCCGCGCGGCGGCTTCACGCCCTCGCATACCTGGTGCGAAGGCCATACGGATCACTTCTTCCTCACCGGCGAACGACGCTCGCAGACCACCGCCGCCAAGATCGCCGACCACTACGGCACCTACGGCACCCGCGACTACGATTTCCGCAACTGCCGCGAGCCCGGCTGGGACCTCATCTTCACCATGGCCGTCTACCGCGGCACCAGCGACCCGTTCTACCTCAATGCCGCCCGCATTATCGTCGATCGCGTCCTCGAACGGCAGACCCCCGAGCCCGCCCTCGGCACCGCCGGCGGCGGCTGGCGCCGACGCATGGTGCCCGGGCACTGCCTCTGCGAACCGGCACACTACGGCAACGCCGGCTTTATGGTCGGCGTCCTCCTCACCGGCCTGAAGTGGTACCACCTCGAGACCGGCGACGCACGCGTCGCCGAGAGCCTCCACCAGGGCGCACGCTTCCTCGCCAACGACATGTGGGAACCCGACATCCAGGGCTTCCGCTACACCACCTGCCCGAAATCCAGCAAGGGCGCCTGGTCGAACCTCCTCCTCTTCGACGGCATGGGCTACGCCTACCGCCTCACCGGCGATAAGGACATCGCCCGCGTCCTCATGGCGGGCACCGACGCCGCCATCGAGAGCCTGAGCGGCTGGGGCAAGTCCTACACCATGTACATCCGCGTCGCCCCGCACGTCCTCGGCCTCCTCGCTGACCTGCGCGAGACCCCGCCCATGCCCCTGCCGCGACTGCTCGCGGACGTCCCGACCGCCTTCTCCGGCCGTCAGGCGGTCCGCTTCGACGCCAGCACCAGCGTCGTGCCCAAGGGCCTCCCGGTGACCTACGCGTGGGCCTTCGGCGATGGCACCACCGGCACCGGCGCGACCGTCGAGAAGACCTACGCCCCCGGGCAGTACCGCGCCGTCCTCACGGTCGGCGCCGGCGACGCCACCGAGACCGCCGAGACGACCGTGGTCATGCCGCCGCTGTCCACCCTGGCCAAGCTCGACGACCGCGCCGTCGTGGTCGAGGCCGAGACCTTCGCCGCTCAGGGCGGCGGACAGGTCAAGACCGCCAGCGGCCGCCGCGGCGCCTCCGGCAGCATCGTCACCGGCTGGGAAGACGCCATCGGACACTGGCTCGAGTGGAAAGCCAGCGTCCCCCGCGCCGGACGCTACCACCTGCTCCTCAAGTACTGCAGCGGCGCCACCAACCCCCGCCGCGAGCTGCGCCTGAACGGCCAGGTCCCCGGAGAGGCCGCCCGCGAGATACGCTTCGAGCCCACCGGCGGCTACTCGACCGGCACCGACAACTGGGCCTACCTGACCGTCGGCGGCAACGACGCCCCCATGGTCCTGGACCTCCCCGCCGGCGAGAGCACCCTGCGCCTGACGAACCTCGGCGACGGCCTCGCCCTGGACTGGATCCTCCTGCGACCGGTCGACTGAAAGACCAGCCCCCGCCCGGCGCCCGCCGGGCGGGGCAGGCGAAGGGAATCTCACCGGAAACACCGGGGACACCGGAATCCCGGCCGCGGCAGGTGCCGCGGCAAAGCCCCAGTGTCCCCAGTGTCACCAGTGTCACCCGGGGCTCCGGCCTGGCCTTGGGCCGCCAGCCGGCTTCGGCCGGCTCGCCATACCGCGCTCAGCATGGGGTCGAACGATGCGCACCACGCAGCAGCACTGCCTGACCGAGTGGTCCCTGCCGTCACGCGGCGCTCCGGGTGACGGCCTGGACCGTGTCGAGGTCGACGTCGTCGTGACTGACCCGGCCGGCCGCCAGCGCCGCGTGCCGGCCTTCTGGGCCGGCGGCAGCACCTGGCGGGTGCGCTATGCGCCCCTGCAGACCGGCCGGCACCGCTGGCACAGCGAGTGCCTCGCGGCCGGCCTGGAGGACCTCCACGGCCAGCGCGGCGCCTTCGACGTCGAGCCCTACACCGGCGACAACCCGCTGCTCCGCCATGGCCCCCTGCGCGTCGCCGCTTCCCGGCGCACCCTGGAGCACGCTGACGGGACGCCCTTCCTGTGGCTGGGTGACACCTGGTGGCTGGGCCTCTGCCAGCGCCTGACCTGGCCTGGTGAGTTCATGGGCCTGGTCGACGACCGCGCCGCCAAGGGCTTCACCGTCATCCAGGTCGTGGCGGGGCTCTACCCCGACATGCCGGCCTTCGACGCGCGCGGCGACAACGAAGCCGGCGGACCCTGGGAGGCTGACTACGCCAGCCTGCGGCCGGCCTACTTCGACCACGCCGACCGCCGCCTGGCGGCCATCGTTGCCGCCGGCATGGTGCCCTGCATCGTCGGCGCCTGGGGCTTCCACCTCGGCTGGCTCGGCGTCGAGCGCATGCAGCGACACTGGCGCTGCCTGGTGGCACGCTACGGCGCCTGGCCGGTGGTGTGGTGCCTGGCCGGCGAGGGCACGATGCCGTACTACCTCTCGACGACTCCCGACGCCGACCGCGCCGCCCAGCGCCGGGGCTGGACCGAGGTCGCCCGGGCTGTGCGCCGCCTCGACCCGATCGGGCATCCGCTGACCATCCACCCCTGCGAGGCGTCACGCCTCAGCCTCGACGACTCGAGCCTCCTCGACCTCGATATGCTGCAGACCGGCCACCAGGACCGCCTCAGCCTGCCGAACACCCTGCGGGCCCTGGCCGCGGCCCGCGCCAGCACGCCGACGTTGCCGGTGATCGAGGCAGAGGTCTGCTACGAGGGCATCGGCGAGGCCTGCCGACAGGAACTCCAGCGCCTCCTCTTCTGGGCCGCCATGCTGTCCGGCGCGGCCGGGTTTACCTACGGCGCCAACGGCCTCTGGCAGGTCAACCGCCGGGAGAAACCGTTCGGACCGTCGCCGCATGGCATGTCCTGGGGCGACACCCCCTGGGACGAGGCGGCGCGCCTGCCCGGCTCGGCCCAGGTCGGCCTGGCCGCGCGGCTCCTGGCCGGGCTGCCCTGGTGGCGTTTCGAGCCCCACCCGGAGTGGGTCGAGCCGCATGCCACGCCGCAGGAGCCCCTCCTGCCGATGGCCGGCGGCGTCCCCGGCCTCGTGCGGGTGCTCTACCTGCCCTGCCGCTGGGCCCTGCCGACCCTGCGCGCCCTCGAGCCCGGCCTGCCTTACCGCGCCCGCCTGGTCAGCCCGGTCGACGGCCGCGCGCACGACCTCGGCGTCGTGCAGGGCGACGACGCCGGCACCGCCGCCCTGCCGGTGAGCCGACTGCCCGTCTTCCAGGACTGGGTCCTGATCCTGGAGAGGGCCTGAACCGCCGGGCGAGCCCAGCCGCACAGGCCCCGCGACCATTCAGCGGCTACAGTGTCGCCAGGCCGGCGCCGCTGCGGGCATAGCCCGCGGCGTCTCGCTTAATTAAGGATAGGAGAGCCCCCTGGTGAAACCCGTCGTGCTGATCGGTTCGAGTATCCCCCCCGGCCTGGAGCAGGTCCGCCTGCACCAGCGCCTCAAGCTCGGCGACCTGGTGCTGACGTCGCTGCCGCGCGACCTCGGCGAGGCCCGTGCCGTCGCCGACTTCTGCCGCCGCGAGGACCTGCACCTCTGCTTCGGCGAGTTCGTCTACCGCGGCAGCGGCATCCCGTGCCCGGCCTGGCGTGAAACAGTCGGCCGCGAGGCGTTCTTCAGCAAGGCCGACATCGACGCTGTTCTGGACGCCGCCGGGGCGGCGTACTTCGGCCGTCTGAGCATCGGCGAGGCCGGCGGCATCCTGTACTGGCCCGAGGCCTACCTTCGGCGCACCGGCCCGCATGGCTGGCGGACCCTTGAGCCCTGCGACACCCACGACCAGGCGGCGGCGGCCTACGTCGCGCTCTGCCGGCGCCTCCTCGAGGCCGAGCGCCGCGACATCGGCCGCGGGCCGCTCCTCGATGTCGACTCCAGCTTCGCCTTCAAGTACCACGCCATGGCCGGCGTCGACAAGCTCTGCCTCGAGTCCATGCCCGGCGACCCGCACCGCATGCACGCCGCTGTCCGCGGCGCGGCAAGGGCCTACGCCAAGCCGTGGGGAACCCACATCGCCATGGGATGGTACGGCGGCGTCACCGTCGACGCCATGTTCCAGAAACGCTGGAAGAACGCCCTCCTGCACGCCTACCTCGCCGGCGCCGAGTTCATCTACCCCGAGTCGGGCCATTACACCTGCGACAACCCGCGCCGCGGCCTCCGCCTCGGCTTCCACTCCAAGCCCATGAAGGCCATGCGGCGCACCCTGCGCGAGGCCTGGCAGTTCGCCCGACTCCACACCCGTCCGGCCGGCGGACCCGAGGTCCGCCTCGGCATCCTGCACGGCCAGCACGACGGCGCGCCGGGGCTGTGGAACCCGGTGGCATGGGGCCAGTACCACGACCCGAAGTGGCTCGAGGGCCCGGCCGAGCGCGGCTGGAACCTCCTCGATGGCTTCCACCGCAGCGAGGACTGGCCGAAGGCGACCGTCCAGGGCGACCTCGATGTCTCCGGCAATCCGCCCCTCGGGCAGTACGACCTCGTCCCGGCCGAAGCCGATGCCGCCTGCCTGCAGCGCTACAGCGCCCTGGTCTGCCTGGGCTGGAATACCATGACGGCCGACCTCTACGAGCGCCTGCGTGCCTACGTCGAGGCCGGCGGGCACCTGCTGATGTTCCTGCCGCAGGTCAGCACCCGCACCGACCGCGCCGCCGAGCCGGCGTTGTTCCGCGATGGCGACCTCGCCGATCTGTTCGGGGTGCGCATCCGCGGCCGCGAGGCGACGGCGGTGCAGGGGGTGACCTTCTGTGCCGAGTCCGGCCTGCCGGGCTACCGGACGCCGCTGTACCGCGTCGGTGAGGACCCGCTCTTCCTGGGCCGCCTGACACCGGCCCGCGTCGAGCTGGCCGGTGCCCGCGTCTTGAGCGGCTTCGCCGGGCTCTTCGCCACGGCGGAGGAGGCGCTGCTGGCCCGGCCCGCCGTCGTCGAGCACCGCCTCGGCCGCGGCTGCGCCATGCTGGTCACCGCCTGGGAGTTTCCCGGCGACGACGGCCTGCGGCCGCTGAGCGAGGACCTCCTGCGCATGGTGCTCCAGGGCGAACAGGGCGACCTGCGCCTGCTGGGGTCCGACCGCGTGCGCTACGCCGTCTACCGCGGCCAGGCGCCCGGGCGCGGCCGGCGCTACCGCCTCGCCTACCTGCTGAACACCGCCGCCGACGTCCCGGCGCCGGTGCGCCTCTGGCACCGCGGCCGGCTCTCGGCTGAGGTCACCATCGCGGCCAACGACCTGCGCCTGGCCTACCTCGCCGGCGATCTGCTCGTGGTGCCCTCGGACCGCCGCGTCGACCTGGCTGCCTGGGCCGGCTCGGGCGCGCGCCATGACCTCCGGCTCTTCTCGCCGGTCGAGCAGACGGTACTCGCCTGCAACCTCGGCCGGAAGGCCCTGCGTGTCACCCTCCATGGCAACACCGCCGAGATCGCCCCGGGCGCGAGTCTGGAGATGGCCCTGCCGCGGACCGTCGACCCGGAACGGCAACGCTTCGCCGCGCCGGACTTCCTCGAGGAGCCGCGCGTGCGCTACCGGCACGACCGCCTCCCCTACTGACGCAGCCCCACGCAGGCTCTGCCGGAGCTTCCGTCACCGGCAGGTAACGGCCAGTGGAGGAAGATCCGTCAGCGCGCCGCCGGGAGGATCCCGACCTGGCGCGCCGAGGCCACCGCCGCCCGGCACAGCCCGGCGCCGTACGACTGGCCCGCCGGCGGGCCGAACTCCAGGGCCATCCAGCCCGCGTAGCCGACCTCGGCACAGGCCGCCACGACCTCGGCCCAGTCGATGACGCCCTGCCCCGGCCAGGTCGAGGCCTGGCGGCCCTGCGCGTCGGCCGGGAGGAGGTCCTTGCCATGCAGACGCACCAGGTGCGTCCCCAGGGTACGGATGAAGTCGTGCGGGTAGCCGCTGTGCAGCACGTTGGCCGTGTCGAGGTAAACGCCCACGGCCGGCGAGTCGACGTCGCGTACGAAACTCAGGCACTCGCCCGGCGTCATCAGGTTCTTCGAGAGCTTCGGACAGGTCTCCGCACCGACACGCACCCCCCGCGCCGCCGCGTAGGCGCCCAGCTCGCGGAAGCCGCTGACCAGACGCCGCCAGGCCTGACAGAAGGGCACCTGCGGCAGGACCTGACCGGTCACCACCAGGACCCCATCGGCGCCCAGCAGCACCGCCGCCTCGATCTGCCGGCGCGCCACCGCCAGGGCACGCTGGAAGACCGCCTCATCCGGGTCGGTGATCAGCGCCTTCCACCCCAGCGTCGAGGCCACCGAGGAGCAGGCCAGGCCGTGGTCGCGCAGGACCGCACCCAGACGGCGGATGTCGTCGTCGCTGTGCTCCAGGGTCAGGTCGGGCGTCCCGAGCCAGAGCTCCACGCCGTCAAAGCCGGCCTCGGCGGCGATCCGCATGCGGCCGGGGAAGTCCAGCGCGGCGTCGATCATCTGGTTGCCGATCGAGAGCTTCATGTCCGATCTCCTGTGCTCGTTGAGACGCCATGCCCACGCATCCCGGCTCACGCCGACCCCCGGGGAGCCCGCCCTGTCGACCTGTCTGACCTGTCTGACCTGTCTGACCTGTCTGACCTGTCTGACCTGTCTGACCTGTCTGACCTGTCCGACCTGTCCGCCCCGTCCGACTCCCGCCCCCCGCGGCGCCTCCTCGAGGCGGCGGCAGACGCTCCGACAAAAACCCTCCAGCGGCCTTGACATCACCCGCCCTCAGCAAGTATCGTTTGATATGATTAGCATCTGATCTGCTGAGAGGATACGAGGTCCGTGATGGAACCGCGTTCAGGGCCACAGACGTTGAGCGAGGGGCCGGTCGGCGAGGCCGAGGCGGCGTTGCATCGTCGTCTGCGGGAGCGTCGTCTGTCGGCGGGCCTGTCGCAGCAGGAGCTGGCCGAGCGTGCCGGGGTGCAGCAGAGCGCCATCAGCGCCTTCGAGCGTCACGGCAGTTCGGCGCAGGCGTTGTCGGCGGAGAACATCCAGCAGATTGCCACGATTCTGGGTTTCGATCTGTCGGCGGTACCGGCGGCGGGTCGCAGTCGGTCGGCGCGCCTGGGGCTGTTCTTCTGTCCGAATCCGGACTGTCCGAGTGTGCTGGCCTACCCGGTGGGCGAGCGCACCCTGTACCGGCCGCGCTTCGTGCGTGCCGAGGCTGGCCGGAGGCTGTTCTGCGTGGACTGCGGCGAGATCTGTGAGAGCCGCTGCCCCGGGTGCGGGGCACTGCCGGGGGACCGCCTGCGCGGCGCCGTCTGTCCGGAGTGCGGCACCCCGTACCTCGGCGGCGGCGACGATCTGGCGGCAGGCGACCTCGAGCGGCGCCTGGCATGGCAGAGGGCACTTTCCGAGAGTCAGGACCCCCGCGAGTACCGCCATGGCGCGCCGGCCGCGCCGACGGGTTCGTCCGCGCTGACGGCGCCGGCGCGGCCGTGAGGACCTTGAGGCAGTTGGACATCACGACCAGGGAGATTCGGCCATGATGGTAAGTCTTGCAGGAAGCGAAGCCAGGCTGGAGCGTGCGGCGACGGCGGCCGGCACCCTCATGCGTGTGGTGGCGGAGGTGACCGACCGCGAGGTCCTCTCGCGTCTCGGCGCCCGCGGCATGGTGGCGATCACGCTGCCGCCCCTGGCGCTGGCGCAGGCGCTGCTCCTGAAGAGCCCTGTGGCCGGGGCGGCATGGCTGCCGCTGGTCTGGTGCAGTCTGGCCTACTACATGTTGCGCTTCCGGCTGTCGGAGAGCATCGTGGCGGCGCTGGCCGGATCGGCGCTGGTGGTCCTGGCGGCACCGGCGGGGACCTCCTGGTGGTCGGCGCTGGTGGTCCTGGCGGCGGCGACCAGCTGCAGCCTGCTTCGGCCGTGGCTCTATGCGGAGTTCTGGCCGGCCTACGCCTTTGTCAGCACCCTCTTCGCGGTGGTGGTACCGGCGGTCTGCTGGGTGCTGGGCCTGGCCCACCCCGAGGCGACCCTGGGGTCCTACCTGGGATCGGCGGCCCTGGCGCCGCTGGTCGGCGGCCTGACCTTCGCCGGCCTCGACGCCGTGCGTCGCCGCCTCGGCATCCGGATGGACTTCCCGGAGGAGGTCACGCTTCCCTACGACACGTCGTTCCTGTATCGGCCCTACGTCACCCGTCGCGGCGGCCTGTGAGCATCGGCATCCGGGGCCAGGAGTCACCATGGCGGCAAAGGACCTGCTGATCGGCATCGACCTGGGCACCACGGCCCTCAAGGTCGCGGCCTTCGCCGCCGACAGCGGCCGTCTGCTCGCCACGGCCAGCCGCCGACTGCCGACACGCGTCGCTGCCGATGGCACCCGCGAGCAGGACCTCGCCGACCTGCGCCGCCACCTGGCGGCCGCCTTCAGTGAGGTCCGCCAGGCGGTCGGTGACGAGGCCTGGTCGCGCGCCGCCGGGATCGGCCTGGCCGCCCAGGGCGGCAGCGGGGCGCTGTTTGAGCGCCGCAGCGGTGCGCCGCAGACGCCCCTGCACCTGTGGAATGACAGCCGCGCCGCCGCCCTCCTCCCCGAGGTCGCGGCCGGGCGCCCGGCCGCCTACTGGCGCGAGCTCTCTCAGCGCCGCGGTCCCGGCATGGGCCTGGCGCGGATGCTCTGGCTGCAGCGCCGCCGCCCCGGCGCCTTCGACGGCGACGCGATCTATGCTGGCGTCGGCGAGGCGGCCTTCCACATGATGACCGGCCGGTGGTGCCAGGACGCCTGCAATGCCCTCCAGATGGGCTGTTACAACGTCCTCGAGAACCGCCTCGACGAGGAGCCCCTGGCACTCCTGGGGCTCGGCCTGCGGCATGTCGCGCCCCTGCGTGAGGGCCACGGTCTGGCGGCGCTCTCGCGCGACGGGGCCGCCCTCCTCGGCCTGCGGGCCGGGCTGCCGGTGGCCGGGCCCTACATGGACCACGAGGCCGGGTACCTCTCGGCCGCCGGCGCTTTCCCGCGGCCCCTGCAGTGCTCGCTGGGCACCGCCTGGGTGGGGAACTTCGTGGTGCCCACGCCGCGTTGCGGCTGGTCGCCGGTCCAGCTCGTGATCGCCGCGCCGCCGCCTGAGACCGGCAGCCTGGTGATCCAGCCCCTGCTCACCGGGAATGTCTCCTGGGACTGGGGCCTGCAGTGCTTTCTCGACCGCGATCACGGCGCCGCGCTGGGCAAGGCGGCGGCCCTGCTCGAGGCCGCGCTCCTGCCGCCGCCGGGGCTGATCTGCCTGCCGTGGTTCACCCAGGGCAACCCCTGGCTGGCCGGCAGCGCCGGCGCCGGCGTCTTCGCCGGCGGCAGCGCGGGGGTGACCTGTGACGACATGGTGCGCGCCCTGGCAGCCGGGCTCTGCTGCGAGTTCTACCGCGTCTTCCGTGACCTGAAGCGGACCGCCGCCGTCGATGGCGTCGTCCTCGGCGGTGGCGCCAGCAAGGGCGCCTTCTTCCGGACCCTCCTGGCCGGGCTCTTCGCGCCTCTTCCCGTGGTCCTTTGCGCCGACGAAGACACCGGCGGTGCCCGTGGCGCCCTGGTCGCCTTCTCCGAGCGCGTCTGTCGGTCGCAGACGACGCCGGTGCCGGCACCCGCAGAGGCCGTCCGCACTGCCCTCTGCGAGTACTACGAGACCTACGCGCGCACCTTCGACGGCATTTACGGCGCCCACCCCGCCGGCGCGCCCTACCGCCTCACCTGAGTTCCCCGCGCGCGCCGTCAAAAACACGGCGGACGATCGCGTGCATGACGCGACCAGGCGGGTATCTTAGCCTGGATGGTCCGCGAGGCGCGGGTGCTTCGCTGACAATCCACGTGCGCCGCACCGCGCCGCGGCGCACGTTTCGACGTGCGTCGCACCGCGCCGCGGCGCACGTTTCGACGTGCGTCGCACCGCGCCGCCTGCTCAAGGCTGACCCTGGGCAAGAGGCCGCACGTGACTCGCGTCGAGGCCCGAAGGGTGACTTGCTCAAGAGCCGCCGTGCGACGCGTGAGTAGGTCGGGTCAGCCCGCGTCGTTCGCGAGATGTGTCCGTCCCCAGAGAAAGGCCTCCAACCATGACGACCCTGCCGACATGGGCCGGCACCGGCCTCGCCGCCCTGGCCCTCAGCGCCGCGGTTCTGGCACAGGAACCCGGGAACCAGACCGGCCTCAAAGAGCATCCCTGCCTCCTGGTGAACGCCGCCGGCCTGCCGGCCTTGCGTGCCAAGGCCGCGGACGAGCGGCAGAACCGCTTCGGCTTCGTCCCCGCGGCCGTCTGGAAGGACATCCGCGGCAACGCCGACCGCCTGGCGGCCCTGCCGGCGTACAGCTATGCGGTGAGCATCCCGGGGGAGGGCGGTGTGATCCTCGAAGAGTGGTCCTACACCCTCTCGGCGGAGACCCCGCCGCCGCATCCGCTCAGCCCGAACTACCCGCCCTGGACCGCCATGTTTCAGGAGCGTGCCGACTCCATCTCGACCCGCCTGATCCACTTCAGCTTCGCCGCCCTGGTCACCGGCGAGGAGTCCTACTTCCTCAAGGCCCGTGAGATCGCCCTGGCGCTCTGTCAGTGGCGCGACTGGACCGACCGCAGCTACGGCGCCGGGCGCATCGAGGCCTGCCTCGACACCGGGCACTGCACCTACAGCGTGGCGATGTTCTACGACTGGTGCTTCGACCGCCTCGACGCCGCCGAGCGTCAGCTCATCCGCACGGCCCTGATGGAGAAGGGCATCGTGCCCATCCTCGGCTACGTCGACCACTACCCGCCGGACACCAACGGCTATGCCGTGCTCCTGGCCGGCGCGACCCTGGCCAGCCTTGCCGTGCGGCCCGAAGACGCCCGCGGCGGGGTCTGGCTCCAGGAGTGCCTCGACAAGATGACGGTCTCACTCGACCGCGGCGGCAAGGACGGCGGGACCTTCGAAGGCCCCGGCTACGGCACCTACCTCCTGGACTCGCTCGCCCTCGGCTTCGACGCCCTCACCTCGGCCCGGGTCGATCACGGCCTCTTCGAGCACCCGTACCTGGCCACCATGCCGCGGTATTGCGTCGGGCTCCTGGCCCCGGATACCCTCCAGATCCCGTGCTTCTCCGACGGCAGCCCCGCCATCGCGGTGCCGCGCCTGATGCGCATCCTGGCCCAGCGCGGCAGCACCGACGCCGCCTTCTACCTCGAGCAGATCGGCGCCCTCGGGATCGACGGTATCTACGACTTCGTGCGCTTCGACGAGGCCAGCCTGCAGCCCCGCCCGCCGGCGTGGAACCCGTCCTCGGTCTTCGTCGACATCGGCTACGCCTCCCTGCGTGACGGCTTCAACGCCGCCGCGCCGAGCCTGTTCTTCAAGTCCGGGCCGACGACCAACAACATCGGCCACAACCACTACGACCACAATGCCTTCGTCATCAGCTACGGACGCCAGTGGCTGGTTCCCGACCGCGGCTACCACAACTTCTACATCCCCGCCAAACGCAAGTTCTCCCTGGGCAGCATCGGGCACTGTACCGTGGTGATGGACATCGACGACGCCTGGATGGCCGACGCGACGGTGCCCTCGCCGGGTCATGACCAGGTGAACCGCGCCGGCGGGCGCATCACCGACTTCTTCGCGGGGCAGGCGTTCGACTACGTCCGCGGCGCGGCGGCAGCGGCGTACAACCCGAAGGACCGGACGGTCCTTGACCGCTTCGACCGCCAGATCGTCTATGTCAAGCCCTACGCCTTCATCCTGCGCGACGACCTGGCGGCGCCGGAGCCCCATGCCTACAGCTTCCTCCTCCACAGCGACGGGGTCGGCGACATCGAGGGCGCCGACACCGCCTGGCGGCTCCTGCGCACCAACGTCCAGCTCCACGCCCGCATCCAATCCTCGGTGTCCGCCGCCGCGCGGGTGCAGACCTACCCCGGCGCCGAGACCTACGGTCCCTTCCTGCGTGTCGAGACCGCCCCCGTGAACCAGGCCGCATTCCTGGCCATGCTGGTACCGCAGCCCTACGCCAACCCGTCGTGGCTGCGCAACGGGGGTTTCGAGAAGGGCTTCTCGGGCTGGGTGCCGCGCGCCGGCGAGGACCTGCCCAACCACCGCGTCGAGACCGGCGGCGTGCATGGCGGCCGCCAGTGCGCCGCCATCGACGGCAGCGGTTACTACTACAGCGAGCGCTTCAGCCTGCCGGTCGGCAGCCGCGTCGAGGCCAGCGTCTGGATCCGCACCCTGGGCACCCCCGAGGGCAAGGGTGCGACGATGACCCTGTACTTCTGGCGGCAGGGCAAGGCCTTCGCCCAGGAGCGTGTCGGCCCCTTCCGTCATGATGACTGGCAGGAGCACCGCCTCGCCACCACGGTGCCGGCGGGCACGGACGAGGTCTGCGTGGCTCTGGAGTACTTCGCCGCGGGCACGGGCTTCTTCGATGACGTGGCCGTGGCCAGCGACGCTCCGGTGGTGGCGGGCCTCGAGCCGCAGATCGCCATGGAGGGCGCCGACAGCGCCACCCTGCGTCTGGGCGACGAGACGGTGGCGCTCCTCTGTTCTGTACGCGGACAGCGTCGCGAGGCCGGCGATCTGGCCGCCGATGCCGAGATGGCCGTGGTGGTGCTCGACGCCGCCGGTGAGCCGACGCGGGCCTTCCTGCACCAGGGCTCCGTCGTCACCTGGAAGGGCCGCGATCTCCTGCGCCTGGACGGCCCCGGCACGGCCGAGATCGTGCTGGCCGACGGCGCCCTCGCGGCCCAGGTCCGCACCGACACCACGCCGCACGCGGCTCTGCCCGCGGCGCCGTCGCTGAGCACGGCCCTGCGGGGCGGCCGCGCCAGCCTCAACGGCGCGCCGGCGGCACTGCAGGAACACGCCGGCGGCCTCGCGATCCGCCTCGGAGGAGCGCCCAGCCGATGACCACTCAGGAGACCCTGCGGGCGACCTTCCACGACCCGCCGCGCGCCTGCGGCATGATGCCGCAGTGGTTCTGGAATGACGACCTCGACGAGGGCGAGCTGCTGCGCCAGCTCCACGAGTTCCACGCCAAGGGCTGCGGCGGCATCATGCCGCATCCGCGTGTCGGGCTGTCACGGCGCGTCGGCTACCTCACCCCGGAGTACTTCCGGCTGGTGCGCCGTGTCGTCGACGAGGCGGCACGCCTGGGGATGAAGGTCGTCCTCTACGACGAGGGATCGTACCCATCCGGGTCGGCGCAGGGCCGTGTCGTGGCCGAGAATCCGGCCTGGGCCAACCGCGTGGTGGTGCCGCTGCGGCAGCGCCTGTCGGGTCCGGCCCGGGGCTTCTGGCGCCCCAACACCAGCCGGTACCTCTGCGACCGCCTGGTGGCAGCCGTGGCCGGCCGCGAGACCGGCACCGACCAGATCGACCCGGACAGCCTCCGGGTGCTGCCCTCGCCCGACGGCGAGCTGGTGCCCTACGACCTGCCGGAGGGCCGCTGGATCATCGTGGCCGTCTGGGATGTCCTCAGCGGCGCCACCATCCGCGGCGTCTTCCCCGAAGAGGATGACGAGCACGCCCTGGCGCCGGCGGCGGCCGACCTGCTCAACCCCGAGGCCGTGGCGAGCTTCATCCGGCACACCCACGAGGGCTACCGCCAGGCCCTCGGCGACCACCTCGGCCAGACGGTCACGGCCATCTTCGTCGACGAGCCCGGCCTCTGCGGCCGCGGCGCCCGCCGCGGCGGTGCCCAGGCGCGCCCCTACACGGCCGGCTTCCTCGACGACCTCCAGGCGCACTGGGATGACGACGTGCGGCGCTGGCTGCCGGCCCTCTGGCTGGACTGCGGGCCGCGCACGGCAGCCTTTCGCCAGGCCTGGGAAGGAGCCCTCCAGCAACGCCAGCGCCGCGTCTTCTACGCGCCGATCGCGGCCTGGTGCGAGGCCCATGGCATCGCCCTGACCGGCCAACCGCCGCGCAGCGACGAGTCGACCGCCCAGAGGCTCTTCCACTGGCCGGGGCAGGACATGGTCTGGTGGTATGTCGCCCCCGGCAATGCCCAGGCCATGGGCGGCCGCGTCAACAGCGCCCTCGAGGGCGACCACAGCACCGCGCCCAAGGGCGCCCACAGCATGGCCCTGCTCGACGGCCGGCGCTTCACCACCGTCGAGGTCCTCGGCGCCTACGGCTGGCACCTGACGCTCGATGCGGTCAAGTGGCTCCTCGATTGGCACCTCATCCGCGGTATCAACCTGTTCTTCCCGCATGCCTTCTTCTACTCGATACGGGGCCGCCGCGCCTACGAGAGCGAGCCGGACCTCGGCGTGCACAACCCGTGGTGGCCGCACTGGGGCGTCGTGGCCGACTACATCCGGCGGCTGTGCTGGCTGTTCACCGATGCCGACGAGGTCTGCGAGGCGGCTGTCCTCTGCGATCCGGACCACCTCCCCTGGGCGGCCGCCAAGGCCCTCTACGAGGCCCAGGTGACCTTCCTCTATGTCAGTCC
>JAAYZO010000688.1 GCA_012514865.1 Lentisphaerota bacterium
CCCTCCAGGGTGCATGGCGTGCAATCCGCGTTTCCGGGGGTCGGGCTGCGCGCGACCCCCGGCTACGATCTGGCACCCCTCCAGGGTGACCGAGTGAGCGCCGCCGCGATCTTCAAACAGCCCTGCGGCGCGGCCGCCTGCGGTTGAGTCCCTCTGTCCACGGACTACATTGGCAGCCGAGCCCAGCCCCGGCGACCCACGGTCGACGCGCGGCGGGGCGGGGGTGTATGACGATGCAGCATTCAGGTGAGACGGCATGAACCTCGGCATTATCGGCCTGCCGGCGGCGGGCAAGAAGACGATTTTTCATCTCCTGACCGGGGTTCGTGCCGAGAAGGCGCCCACGCGTGACGGCCTGACGCTGGGGGTGGCCGCGGTGCGCGACCCCCGCGTCGACCGCCTCTCGGCGATGTACAAGCCGAAGAAGACGCGCTATGCCGAGTTCGAGATTGCGCTGCCGCCGGACCTCCAGCCCGACACCGGCCGCGGCGCCGCCTGGCTCGAGCCGATACGGCGCTCGGATGCACTCATCCTGGTCGTGCGCGCCTTTGCCGCCGACCACGTCTTCCACATCCAGGGCAGCGTCGACCCGGTCCGCGATGTCGAACTCATCGAGATCGAGTTCCTGCTGGCTGACCTGGCCCTGGCCGAGGGCCGCATCCAGCGCATGGACAAAGAGCGCAAGGCGAAGGCCTTCGATGCGATTCGCGAGCGCGAGTACGCCACCGTCAAGCGCTGCTACGACCACCTGCATGCGGAGAAGCCCCTGCGCACCCTGGAGCTGGCCGGCGAGGACCTCAAGCTGATCCGCAGCCTGCAGTTCCTGACGTTGAAGCCGTTTGTCGTGGTGTTGAACGTCGGTGAAGACCTGCACGCGGCCGAGGCCGGCCTGCAGGGCCTGGCCGATGCCCTGCGCGCCCAGGGCGCCACGGTCGCCTTCCTCAGCGCCGCCATCGAGGAGGAGATCGCCGATCTGGCGGATGACGAGCGCGACGCCTTCATGCAGGACCTCGGCCTGACTGAGCCCGCCGCGCACCGCCTCTCGCGCGCCGCCTACCAGGCCCTCGGGCTGATCAGCTTCTTCACCACCGGCCCGGACGAGGTGCGCGCCTGGCCGCTGCGCCAGGGCGCGGCCGCCCCCGAGGCCGCCGGGCGTATCCACTCCGACCTGGAGCGCGGCTTCATCCGCGCCGAGACGGTGCCCTACGAGGCCCTCATCACGGCGGGCTCGGAGCGCGCCGCCCGCGAGGCGAATCACTACCGCCTCAACGGCAAGGACTACATCGTCCAGGATGGCGATATCATCGAGATCCGCTTCAATGTCTGAAGCTCGAGGCGACGGCGCCGCGGCCTGTGCCGCCGCCGTTCGCCGTGTGGAGGTGCGACCATGACGGGGTTTGTGGCTGGAGTGGCGCGGGCGGACATCACGCCGCCGGTGGGGGTGGACCTCTGCGGTTACGGCAGCCGTCCCGGTCCCAGCACCGGGGTCCATGACGACCTGGCGTGCACGGCCCTGTACCTCTCGGACGGCCGTTGCGAGCTGATGGTCCTGTCCTGTGATCTGATCGGTCTGCATCACGACAACGTCGCGGCTCTGCGTCGCGGCATCACGGCGCTGACCGGCGTGCCGTCGGCGCAGATCATGGTGGCCTGCAGCCACACGCATGCCGGTCCGGCGACGCCCTGCATACGCTACCTTGGTGAGACTGACCCGGACTACCTCGACTGGCTGCTGAAGACCCTGGTGGTCACCGCCGGTCGGGCGCGTGAGCAGGCCCGTCCCGCGCGGGCCGGCTGGGCGCGCGTGCCGGTCCGTGTCGGCATGAACCGCCGCCAGGCGCTGTCGGGTCGGGTCATCATCGGCAACAACGACGCCGGCGTCACGGCGCCGCATCTGGACCTCCTGGCCGTCGACGGCCTCGACGGTGTGCCCTGTGCCAGGCTCTTCTCGCACGCCGCCCACGCCGTGGCCCTCGGCGGCGACAACACCCTCATCTCGGCCGACTGGCCCGGCGTGGCCCGCCGCGGCATCGAGGCCGACAGCCCGGGGGCGCGGGCGCTGTTC
Organism: Lentisphaerota bacterium; assembly: GCA_012514865.1. GTDB lineage: Bacteria > Verrucomicrobiota > Lentisphaeria > Oligosphaerales > JAFGRS01 > JAGVUW01. Next base: position 2,066 of record JAAYZO010000688.1, read on the forward strand.
CTTCAGGGCTGCTGCGGCAATATCAACTGCCGCGAGCGCGGCTGGGAGGGCTGTGAGGCTCAGGGCAAGGCGGTGGCCGAGGCCGTGCGGACTGCCCTCGCCGAGGTGCGCCTCGTCGATCGCCTGGAACTCGGTGCGGCCGTCGTGCCTCTCGAGCTGCCCCTGTCCGACCCGCCGACGGTGTCCGCGGCTGCCGCCCTCGTGGCCGACTGCCGCCAGAAGCTCGCGGATCTGCCGGCGGACGCCAACCGCGGCTTCCGCTGGATGGCCGAGGGCGCCGTGGCGTGGTCCGAGGGCCTCCTGCGCCTGGCCGAGCAGGGGGTGCGCGGCCAGACGCTGCCCTTTGAGGTGCAGGCCTTCCGCATGGGCGGCGGCGCCATGGTGGCACTGCCGGGCGAGGTCTTCGTCGAGTATGGCCTGGCGATTGCCAAGGCCAGCCCGTTTGCGCCGACCCTGGTGGCCGGCTACGCCAACGGCAACGTCGGCTACATCCCGACCGCGGCGGCCTACGCCGAGGGCGGCTACGAAGTCGACAACGCCATACGCTACTACGGCATGACCATGCCGACGGTCGCCTCCGAAGGCCTCATCCTGGAGGCGGCCGCGAGTGCCCTGGCGGCGCTCGACCGCGGCTGAGTCGCGGCGTCGTCGAGTGGGCCGCGCCGGGGCTGGATGCCGTTGTGGTCTGTCGGGATCGGAAGGGTGAGAGCGGATTCGGAGGAGGCGGGCGATGACGTCCAAGCTGATGCGGATCGTGGTGGCCCTGGTCGTGGTCGGTGCCGGCGGTGCGGGCGCGCTGACCCTGGTGGAGGCCGGTCGCAGCCCGTTCGTCATTCACGTCGCGGCCGACGCCCCGGGCTCGGTGCGTGGCGCGGCCGAGGAACTCCAGCGCCAGATTCAGGCCGTGACCGGCGTGTCGCTGCCGATCCAGGCCGCCCCGGCGCCGGCCATGATCTGCCTGGGCGACAACGCCGCGGCGGCGGCCGCCGGAGTGAGTGCCGCCGAGCTCGCGCCGGAGGCCTTCCGCTGGGCCGTCCGGGAGGGCAGCCTCTTCATCCTCGGGCCGGACACGCCCGACGGCCAGACCACACGCGACGGCGGCGTCAGCACCGGCACCCGCAACGGCGTGCACCGCTTCGTCGAGACGGCCCTCGGTGTGCGCTGGCTCCTGCCGGGACCCGATGGCGACTACACGCCCCGTCGCGACCGCATCGAGATCGCCGCGGCCGACCACGCCGAGACGCCGGGCTTCCGCAACCGCCGCCTGCCGTACATCCAGCCGGAACGGCCCGAGGTGCGCCTCTGGTCGCAGCGGCAGAACCTCGGCCACAGCCTGGTCCTCCTGCACGGCCACAACCTGCGCGCCATCCGTCCGGAGGCCTTTGCGGCCCACCCGGAGTGGTTCGCCGAGCACGGCGGCCGGCGCACCCCGCCCAGCGGCGAGGCCTTCAAGTACTGCCTCAGCAACCCCGGCGTCGCCGCCGCCTTCGCCGCGGCCGCCGCGGCGCACTTCGAAGCGCATCCGGAGTCGACCTGCTTCTCGCTCTCGCCCTCCGACGGCGGCGGCTGGTGCGAGTGCGCCGACTGCAGGGCGCGCTACGAGGTCGACCCGCTCGGGCACCGCTCGGTGACGCCGGCCGTGATCGCCTTCTACAACGACGTGGCGCGCCTGGTGCGCCCGCGCTTCCCCGAGAAGACGCTGGCCGGCTATGTCTATGCCGAGTACGTCTTCCCGCCGCAGAAGCCCTTCACGCTGGAGCCGAACGTCTTCCTGGTCTGGGCGCCGTCCTTCGACTACGGCTACACGCTCTTCCGGCCGGACATCCAGGCACTGTGGGACAGCCTGGTGCCGCAGTGGACGCGTGTCACCCCGAATCTGGCCTACTACGACCTCCCCACCAGCGTCTCGAACCCGATCGGGGCACCGAATCCGCCTGGCCTCGAGATCCTGCGCTTCCTCTACCCGCGACTGCGCCAGCATGGCATGCAGGGTGTCTACGTGTACGGCCATTCCGCCTGGGGCCACGCCGCGGTCAGCAACTACCTCCTGGCCAGGCTGTCGTGGGACCCCGATGCCGATGTGGAGGCCCTCTTCAACGAGTTCTGCGACCTGGCGTATGCCGAGGGCGCCGCTGAGATGAAGAGCTTCTACCGCCATCTCGACGCGGCCACCCGTGACTACTTCCTGGCGCACCCCGAGGAGAACTACACCCTCTCCAGCGGCCGTCTCAAGGCGGTCTATGCCGGGTCGTTCGAGACCCTCGAGGGCTTCGTGACGGCCGCCGCGGCGAAGATCACCGACGCCAAGGCGCGGGCCCGCCTGGAGATGCTCGAGGTGAACCTGCGCATCCTGCACTGGACCCTCCGCCAGAACGGCCATCTGCCGCGTGACCACGCCTCGCGTTTTGCCCTCGACGACGACGCCTTCGCGGCGCTGGTGCAGGACGACCGCCACGGGCTGGCCCTGCAGCGCGCCTCGGCGCGGCCGCAGCGCTTCAGCCTCGGGGCGTTCACCGCGGCGCCGGGCCGGCCGGTGGAGCCGGCGGCGGTGACCGACCACTGGCTGCGCGGCAGGCAGGACCTCGTCCTGCGTGCGCAGACGGACGGGCCGGTGACCGTACGGCTGGTGCCGGGGCGGCTCTACGGCAGCCTCATCTGGGTGCACCTCTTCGACGGCCAGGCCGGCGAGATCCGCCGCGGCGTCATCAGCCCATCGAGCCCCTTCCGCTTCGAGGCGCGCGCCGGCGAGTGCTTCGGGCTGACCATCCAGTCCAGCCGCGACTTCTACCGTGTCGAGGTCGACAACGCCGACTGGGGCCTCAGCACGGCGGTCTCGGACGAGGGCCTGCACCTGATTCAGAAGGTCACGCCGCTGTATGTGCATGTCCCCGCCGGCGTCGAGCGCTTCAGCCTCTGGCTGGCGGCCAGCCCGCCCGGCGAGACGGCCGCGGCGCGGCTGATCAGCCCGCGTGGCCGTGAGGCGGCCGTCTTCGACTGCAGCGAGCGCCGCGTCGATCAGCAGGCGGTGGCTGTCGAGCCCGGCGAGGATGGCTTCTGGCGTCTGGACATCCGCCCGGCGGCCACCGGGGTTCTCGACGATGTCTACGTCCGCCTCCTCGACGGCCTCGCCCCCTGGGTCGTCGTCCAGCCCGCTCAGGGCCTCATCGTCCACCCGGAGGCCGCTGCAGGGGAGGCCCCATGAGTGCCTCTGCCGAGAACCTCATCTGGACTGACTTGGAGATGACCGGGCTGCGCCCGGAGAGCGACCGGGTTCTGGAGATCGCCACGCTGGTCACCGACAGCCGTCTGGAGGTCGTGGCCGAGGGCCCGACCCTGGCCATCCGCCAGCCTGAGGCGGTCCTCGCCGGCATGGACGAGTGGAACCGCACCCACCACGCCGCCTCCGGGCTCCTGGAACGCGTCCGGGCCAGCGGTCTCGACGAGGCGGCGGCCGAGGCCGAGACCCTGGCCTTCCTCGCTCAGCATGTCACCGCGGGCAGCAGCCCGATGTGCGGCAACAGCGTCTGCCAGGACCGCCGCTTCCTCTACCGCTGGATGCCTCGCCTGGAGGCCTTCTTTCACTACCGCAACCTCGACGTCAGCACCCTGAAGATCCTCGCACAGCGCTGGGCTCCGGCGGTGTTCGCGGGGGTGCAGAAACGCGAGGCCCACCGCGCTCTCGACGACATCCGCGAGTCGGTAGCCGAGCTGCAGCACTACCGCCGCCACCTCCTGCGACTGCCGGAGACATGCTGACGGCGTGGGCACCCCTCCGCCGTACCCCGCCGCGAGCGCTCGACGACACCGATGGAGAAGCATCCCTCGCCGATGAGCACCGACCCTGCTGTCCTGACCGTCCGTCCCGGGCCGCGTCCGCGGACCGTCCTCGATGAACACGGCCGCCTGCTGGCTGTGCCTGCCGACTGGGACCTCCTGGCGCCGGGCGATGCCGGCCTGACGCGTCGGGTCAAGGCCGCCGGTGCCTACTGGCTGGTCGAGGTCGCGCACGGCCGCCGGCGCTTCTCGCAGGGCCTCTGGGCGCCCTCGGCGACGATTGCCGAGGCGCGTGCCGGCCTGGAGCGCGAGCGCAGCCTGCCGGAGTACCACGACCGTCGGCGTGCCGATCAGCGCCGCCGTGAGCAGCAGCAGGGCCTCTACGTGGCGCAGTTCCGCGAGGCGGTCCTGGCACGGCTGCGCTTTGCCGCCTGCCACGGCGACACCGCCCGGCGCCTGGCCGAGGCCGTCGCCGCCCAGGCCACGCCGGTCGGCAGCGGCACCGTCGCCCGCACCGCCCGCCTCGACCTCGAAGACAAGGCCGAACTCGCCCTGATGGCGTGGATGCGGCACCAGACCTCGGACTACGACCGCCGTCACATCGCCCGCATCAAGGGCGAACGCCGCGAGGTCCGCCGCGAGATCGCCCAGGCGTCACGGCGCATCCTGGAGCCCTATCGTCAGGGCGCCAGGGTCGATGCCGCGACCTGCCCCCTGCAGCAGGCCCTGCGCCGCCTCGAGAACACGGCCGGCACCGGGCCGTCCGCCGCCGAGGGAGGCAGGGCTGACCGGGGCAGGGCGGGGAAGGGCGCCGCCCGCCCCGGCGCGTCCGCGCCGCCGGGCGCGTCCGCTGCCAAGGGCGCCTGGCAGGACGCCTTCGAGGGCTTCCTGGAGGCGTGAGGTCGCGGCGGTGCCTGGGGGGGCCACGGACGGCGCCGTGGTCCTGCCTGCCCGCGCCCGTCGTTTCCCGTGCGCCGGGGACGGCGCCCGGGGGGTCCACGGACGGCGCCGTGGACCTACTGGGCCGCCGGCCGCGGGGTGGCGCCGAGGGTCTTCAGGTGCCGGACGAAATGCCGCTCGAGGGTGCCGTAGTAGGCTTCCTCGTCGGCATCGAGGGCGGCCATGATGGCCGGTCCGAGGGCCGGGTCCTGGAGCAGTCCGCCGTAGGTCACATGCAGGACCTGCCGGGTAGCGTCGTGGTTCATGAGCTCGGGCAGGTCGGCATCGGCGACGCGGCTCAGGGCCGGTATGGAGCTCATATCCGGGGTGATGTGGTAGAGCTTGAGGGCCTCCGGCAGGACGGTGAACGCGTGGTCATGCAGGCGCCGGTAGAGCGCCGGCTGCGTCGCCGCGATGGCGCGGACCGCCTCCAGCCAGCTCGTGCCGGCGGTCTTGACGTGGACGCGCAGGTCGGTGTAGCGTCCGATGGTCGGGTAGACGGCGAACTTATCGCTGCCCGAGTGGATGCTGATCTTGTAGGCGCCATGGGCCTTGGCGATGGCGCAGTGCTGGGCGAACTGGCGCTCGAATTCGGCCAGGTCGCCGATGTAGTCGATGGCCTTCTGGAACTCGCCGATGAAGCGGGGTGCCAGCGACGATATGGCGATATCGCGGTGGAGCAGCTCGCGGATGATGAAGAGGTGATGCGAGGGCAGGGTGGGGGCCTGGGTCTCGTCGATCGAGATCTCCAGATCGAAGGCCTCGCCGCGGCGCTGGCGCAGGAGCGCGTACGCCTCGCCGGCGAAGTCCATGGCCGCCAGGTACATCACCGCGCAGCGCCGCGCCTCGAGGGCGGCGATCTCGACGCGTGAGGCGCCCATCTCGAAATGCTGTCCGGCGTACGTGTCCATGATGCGCCGGCGCGTCGCCTCGGGCAGAGCGTTGAAGGCGGCGTCGACGTCGGCCGCGGACCACGTCTCGGCCGCCGCGTTCATCTTCTCGGTCAGGTCCAGGGTGATCATGGCCATGCCGGCATCGACCGCCACGCCGATGTCCTTCAGGGTCTTGAGGTGGTCGCCGTCGGCGCCGTAGCCGCCCTGGTAGCCGGCCTGCAGGACGAGGAAGGTGACGTCGTCGACGACCTGCTCGTAGGTGCGGCGGGTCAGCGTCAGCTCGCGCATGGACTGCTGTGCCAGGACTGGCGAGACCTCAAAAGCGCGCACGGCCCGGAGGTGTCCGGGGGTGGCGCGGCCGAGCCGATCGCCGCAGCCGACGGTTGTGCGGCAGTGCCGCAGCGAGACCGGCGCCGTCCAGGGCAGCAGGGCCCGCAGCGCCACGGCGTTGGCGTGGTCCTGCGGACAGAGGCGCACGGCCATCCCCGCGGCGGTCGCGGTGGTGCCCTGCAGGCCCACCGGCAGGTCGGCCTCCCGGGCGGCGGCCAGGGCCACGACCTTGCGGCCATCGCGGCGGACGGTGCCGACCATGGCCGCGCCGGATCCGACCAAGCTCTCGGGGTAAAGCCGGCCGCCCAGGGCGGCCACGGCTGTGGCAAACGACGATGCGGTGATGGCCATGGAAGGCGTGCTCCTCGTGCAACCTCGACGCCGCCGACCGCGGCCTGCAGCATCAACACTGCACGCGATGGCCTTTCCATTCGGCCGGGCGTCAGTGTATAATAGCGGACCGGAACGCAGCCTGCCACAGGACCGTGGAGTGGTTTTCAGACATGACGCGCCCTCTGTTCGACCTCACAGACCGTACCCTCAGCGGCGATGAGCGCCTGGCGACACTGCTGGCCCTCAGCCGCGGCACGCACGCCGCCCTGCAGGCACTGCTGCAGAACGTGCGCTCCTACCACGACCTGATTGCCGATGACGTCGAGGGCCACCCCGCCGCCGAGGGCTACCTGCAGAACGCCCGGCAGCTCGTGGACCGCGCGCTGCTCTGGCTCGATGCCTACGGCCAGACCGTCGCCGGCTCGGAGGACACCGACAAGGTCGACCTGCGGCCCCTCCTCGAGGGCGTCGTGCAGCGCTGCCGGCGTATCCTGCCGGAAGGCCTTGAGCTGACGGTGGAGAACACCGGCGAGCCGGCCATCGTCGACTGCGCCGTGTTTCAGTTGCAGGAGACCCTCCTGGACATCCTCGAGGGCTGCGCCGAGGCCCTTCCGGCCGAGTCTGGCGCCCTGACCGTGCGTGTCGACCAGGTCCAGCTCAGCCAGGGCGACGCCGGCGTTCTGCGCTGCCAGTGCGAGCCCGGTCTGTACGGCGTCATCCATCTGCATGCCGGCCCGGCCGAGGCCTTCCGGCCCGGCGCCTGCCTCGGCTTCTGGGATGGCATGGCGCGCCTCCAGGGCAGCGACGCCGCCACGGACCTGCGGCTGCTCCACGCCGCCGGCGTCTTCCAGGCCCATGGCGGCGAGCTGTTCTTCGGCCGCGACGGCGCCGCGCCGATCCTGGCAATTGCCCTGCCGATCGAGGCCAAGCGCAAGGATATGCAGGTCGAGCCCGACCTCGATGACGCCGACCTTCTCGGTTCCGAGACGATCCTCCTCGTCGACGACGAGGACATGATCTGGGATGTCATCACCGATATGCTCCAGGAACTCGGCTACTCGGTCATCCTCGCCGGCAATGGCCTGGAGGCGGTCGAGATCTACCGCAGCAACCCCGGTGCCATCGACCTGGTCATGCTGGACATGCTCATGCCCGAACTCGACGGCCACGACACCTTCTTCCAGCTCAAGGCCATCGACCCGAAGGTCCGCGTCCTGCTCTCCAGCGGCTACGTCTCCGAAGACGACGCCCGTGATGTCCTCGATGCCGGCGCCGTCGGTTTTCTGCAGAAGCCGTACCGCATGGTCGACCTGGCCCGCCGGATCCGCGCCATCTTCGACCAGCCCCGGCCATGAGCGGCCCTGCCGACAGCGCCGCGACAGCCCCCGTGCGCCTGGCGCGTTTCCTTGCCGCCGGCGGCGTTGCCAGCCGTCGCGCCTGCGAGGACATCATCCGGGCCGGCCGTGTTACCGTCAATGGCGAGACCATCACCACGCCGGCCTGTACGGTCGTGCCCGGCCGCGACCGCGTCCTCTGCGACGGCCGCGCCGTGGGCCCCCAGAAGACGGTGTGCCTGCTGCTCAACAAGCCGCCCGGGTACACCTGCAGCGCCCGTGACGAGCACGCCGAGCGGCTCGTCTACGAGCTGGTCCCGAAGCACCTCGGACGGCTCTTCAGTGTCGGCAGGCTGGACCGCGACAGCGAGGGCCTCATCCTCCTGACCAACGACGGCGACCTGGCCCAGCGGCTGGCACATCCTTCGGGGGGCATCCGCAAGGTCTACCATGTCGACGTCCGTGGCCGTGTCGATGCCGAGACCCTCGACGCCCTGCGTCGCGGCATCGTCGACGACGGCGAGTTCCTCAAGCCGGTGTCGGTGACGCTGCGGCGGCCGGTCGGTGGCCGTGTCGGCCTGGCCATGACCCTTCAGGAAGGCCGCAAACGCGAGGTGCGCCGCCTCTGCGCCGCGCAGGGCCTGGCGGTGCTGCGGCTGCGCCGCGTCGCCTTCGGACCGCTGCGGCTCGGGAGCCTCCCCGCCGGCGCCTGGCGCGAACTCACGGCGCGCGAGCAGGCCGACCTGCGCCGCGGCGGCGAGCGTCCCCGGGACTGACCCCAGGGCTGATCGACGATCGCGTCGGCGCTCACCTGGCCACCCTGACGGGGCGCCGGAACCGGGCTTTCAGGCAGCCCTGACTGACCCTGGGCGGTTCTGGCAAGTCGGGGCGGCGGTGCTATGCTCTTTGCGGGTACCGTCGTAAGGAGGTCGACTGCGATGCAGAGCACTGACAGGGCGGCCCGTATCACCTCCCTGAATCCGAATCTGATCGAGCGCATCTACGAGTGCGCCAGCATCCGGCGTTGGAACGACCAGGTGCGCCCGGTCGAGTTTACCGAACTCGACAAGCAGGCGCACAAGATGATCATCGCCTGGGTCCTGGGGCGTTTCGAGGCCGAGAGCGGCGCGCCGGTCGACTGGATTCGCCTCATCGAGGGCGGCATCTTCGAGATGCTGCACCGCATCGTGCTCACCGACATCAAGCCGCCGGTGTTCCACAAGATGATGCATGAGAAGGGCCCGGAGCTGAACGCCTGGGTCCTGCACAACCTCGAGGCCGCCATCACGCCGGTGCGGGGCGGCTTCGGCGAGCGCTTCGCCCGTCATCTCGGTGACAGCGCCTACGCCCGGCGTGAGAAGCGCCTGTTGCGGGCAGCGCACTACCTGGCGACGCAGTGGGAGTTCACCATCCTCTTTAAGATGTGTCCGTTTGTCTACGGCATCGACCGCATCAAGGATGACATCGAGGGCCAGATCGAGGACCACTACGACCTGGTCGGGGTGCAGAAGATCTCCCTGGGTCGCAAGACGGCCGGCTTCGTCGACCTCTGCGGCCAGTTGCGCTTCCAGCGGCGCTGGTCGCAGTCGCCGCGCATACCCGAAACCTCGGTTCTTGGGCACATGCTGATCGTGGCCATCTTCACCTACCTCTGCCTGCTCGAGCTGGGCGCCTGCGAGCGGCGGCTCTATAACGGCTTCTGGGCGGCGCTGTTCCACGACCTCCCCGAGGTGCTGACCCGCGATATCACCTCGCCGGTGAAGGCGGCCGTCGAGGGCCTCGAGCAGATCATCAAGGAGTACGAGCACATCCAGATGGAGGAGCGTCTGCTGCCGCTGGTGCCGCGCGATTGGCACGGCGAGCTGAGCTACTTCGTCGAGAACGAGTTCGCCAACCGTGCCGTGGTTGATGGCGAGGTGCGCGCGGGTCTGACCGTCGAGGCGCTGTGCAGCGAGCACAACCACGACGCCGCCAACGCGGTCGACGGGGAGATCATCCGCTGCTGTGACCACCTGGCGGCCTTCATCGAGGCCTCGCTCTCGATCGGCCACGGCATCACGTCGAAGCACCTGACCGAGGGCGTCGAGCGTCTGCGCCAGCGCTACCGTGGCCGCCGTGTCGGCGGCATTGACTTCGGGGCCCTGTACGAGGCCTTCGACCCGGCGGGGCGGCTCGTATGAAAGATCGCGTCGTGGCGTGCGTCGTTTTGTCGCAGACTTTCAGCCTGCCATGCG
>JAAYZO010000689.1 GCA_012514865.1 Lentisphaerota bacterium
CCCTCCAGGGTGCATGGCGTGCAATCCGCGTTTCCGGGGGTCGGGCTGCGCGCGACCCCCGGCTACGATCTGGCACCCCTCCAGGGTGACCGAGTGAGCGCCGCCGCGATCTTCAAACAGCCCTGCCCGTCGCTCAGCGCGGCCTCGACGGTCCGGTTCCGTCAGGGGTGCGCCTGCCATGGTACGGCCGGCGATCCGGGCGTGCCGCGCTACTGGTTGATGTGCACCACCGTGGCCGGCGGGAAGCCGTTGAACGAGGTCGACGAGGCGACGCTGTAGGCGCCGATGTTGCGGCTGAACACCAGATCGCCGCGCTTGAGGGTCGAGGGCAGTTCCTCGGCCATCGAGATGGTGTCCAGGGCGTCGCAGGTCGGCCCGAAGACCGTGCAGATCTCGCGGGGGCCCTTGCGCATGGCCTCGACATGGTAGTGGCAGTGATCAAAGAGGATGCCGGAGTAGGTGTGGTAGACACCGTCGTCGAGGTAGTAGCAGAGCTTGCCGTCGCGAACGGCCTTGCCGATGATGCTGGCCACGGCCGTGGCGGCGGTGGCGACGAGGAAGCGTCCCGGCTCCGCCAGGATCTCGATGTTCTTCGGGAAGAGCCGGTCGATCTCGGCGTTGATGCGCCGCGCCAGGTCGCGGAACGGCCTGACCGTGTCGTCGTAGGGGGCCGGGAAGCCGCCGCCGATGTCCAGGAGGTTCATGCGGGTGTAGCCGCGGTCCTGGGCCTCCTTGTAGATGCTGGCGGCGAGGTTGATGGCCTGGACGTAGTTCTCGAAGTTGGTCGTCTGGCTGCCGACATGGAAGCTCAGGCCCTCGACGACCAGGCCGGCACGGTCGGCCTCGAGGATCAGGTCGACGGCCTCACCGGGAGCCGCGCCGAACTTCGACGACAGCTCGACCATGGCGCCGGTGTTCGGGACCTTCAGGCGCAGGGCCAGGCCGGAGTGCGGCGCGTGCTTGCGGATCTTGCGGATTTCCTCGCTGTTGTCGTAGGTCACCAGGGCCTTGTACTGGTCGAGTTCGCGCAGGGTGGCGTCGGCCTTGATCGGGTGGGCGTAGATGATCTTGTCCCAGATCCAGTCCTGGCGCTGCTTGGCGGGCATGTCCTTGATCAGGTCGTAGACGATCATGAACTCGGGCATCGAGGCGACGTCGAAGCTGGCGCCGACATCGAAGAGGGTGCGTACGATGGCCGGATCCGGGTTGGCCTTGACAGCGTAGTAGGCCTGTACACGCGGCAGGTACTTCTTGAAGGTCGCGTAATTGCGGCGGAGCACCTCGTGGTCGATGACCACCAGGGGCGTACCGTGTTCCCGGGCCAGTCGGCGCAGGGTCTTCTGGGTCGGCATGGTCTGTTGTCTCCGTGGCCGTCCGAGCCGCTCTGAGCGCGGCGTATCGGTGCTGTTCCAGTTGTGACGCGGTTCGGCCTGCCCGGGCAGATGGGTCGCCAGGGCGGCGTGTTCCAGCGCGGTCATCCGCAGGGTCCGCGCCGCCAGGTCTCCCGCGAGGGCTATGGCCGGCGCCAGCGCTGTTCGTCGCTCAGCGTAGCATCCGTTTGGGCGCGCGTCCAACGGCAAGGCTCTCCGAGGCCGGTTTCATCCCGGCATGGCCGGGTCGGGTCGGCCGGCGGGCGGCGGTGTCGGGGCGGGCGCGGGCGCGGGTGCCGCCGGCGCGGTGTCCGGCTCGGCGGTGGCCGCAGGGGCCTGTGGCAGCTCCCACGAGGTCTCGGGCGGCGGGCCGACCGGCTGCAGGAGGGTCTCGCGGGGGCCGATCAGGGCACTGCCGCAGTCGACGACGGTGAACCACCCCGGCCGGACCTCGAGGCCCTGGCGATCGAGGGCGACCATCTC
>JAAYZO010000078.1 GCA_012514865.1 Lentisphaerota bacterium
GCATCCGCTGCTGACACCAAACGACTTACGGATGCCGTGGCATGAAAAACTTGCCGCAAAAACAGGGTTCTTACGGATAGTAGTACGGACGGGCCTTGCCGGCTCCGGCGGTGGGCGTTCCGCGTTGGGCGTTGCCTTTTCCAAGGGTCGCGGGTCGGGTGTCGAGGGTCCGTCGTTCGGCGTTGAGCGTTGAGCGTTCGGCGTTGAGCGTTCCGCGTTGGGCGTTGAGCGTTCAGCGTTCGGCGTTGGGCGTTCCCGATCTGACTGATCCGTCGGATCCGTCCGAATCGCCCGCTCGGGGCCTACGGCCGCGGTTCCGCCGCCCCTCCCGCGGGCGGCGCTGGACGCCGGCCTGGGCCCGGGATAGCGTAGGTCGCGGGTCGGCGTCGTGCCGGTCCGCCCCGGAGGGCGTCGATCATGGCAACACGCACGCAGCCGAACATCCTGGTCTGCTTCACCGACCAGCAGCGCGCCGATACCATCGCCGCGCTCGGCAATCCCGTCATCCGCACCCCGGCCCTCGACCGCCTCTGCGCCTCGGGCGTCGCCTTCACCAACGCCTTCTCGCCGTCGCCGGTATGCATCTCAGCGCGCTGCAGCATGATCCATGGCCAGTACCCATGGCACACCGGCTGCTACGAAAACACCCGCATGCCGACCGACGGCCGTGAGACCTACATGGCCGCCCTCACGACTGCCGGCTACCGCACCCACGGCATCGGCAAGTGCCACTTCTCGCCCGACCCGCTCGCCCTGCGCGGTTTCGAGACCCGCGAGGTCCAAGAGGAGATCGTCCGCGATCCCGCCAGCGACGACTACCTGCGCTTCCTGCATGAGCGCGGCTTCCGCCATGTCGCCGACCCGCACGGCATCCGCGGCGAGATGTACTACGTGCCGCAGCCCAGCCAGGCGCCGGCCGAGCTCCACCCGACGCACTGGGTCGGCGACCGCGCTGTTGCCTTCCTCCGCGACCAGGCCGGCCAGCAGCGGCCGTGGTGCCTCTTCGCCAGCTTCATCCACCCGCACCCGCCCTTCGCCGTGCCGAACCCCTGGCACAAACTCTACCGCGCTCCCCTCATGCCCCTGCCCAACGTCCCGCCCGACAGCGAGGCCCTCCTGACCTACATCAACCGCCTCCAGAGCCGCTATAAGTACCGCGACCAGGGCACGGACCGCAACCTCCTGCGCTGCCTGAAGGCCTACTACTACGCCAGCATCTCCTTCGTCGACGCCCAGATCGGGCGCATCCTCGCCACCCTCGAGGCGACCGGACAGCTCGACCGGACGGTGATCCTCTTCACCAGCGACCACGGCGAACTCCTGGGCGACTACAACGCCTTCGGCAAGCGCAGCATGCACGACGCCTGCGCCCGCATACCCATGCTCCTAAGCTGGCCGGGGCGCCTCGCCGGCGGACAGGTCTGCAACGCGCCCGTCAGCCTGGTCGATGTCGCCCCGACTCTCTGCGCCGCCGCCGGCACGCGCATCGGCTCGCATGCCCTCGACGGCCTCGACCTCGCCAGCATCGCCGAAGGCACTGCCCGGCGCGAGGCGGTCTTCGCCCAGCACGCCGTCATCCCGCCGGTCGCCGGGGCGCGCGATCTCCACGACCACCCCGAGTCGCGGGCCGCCCTGTCGACCTACATGGCCGTCAGCCGCGACTGGAAGTACGTCTACAGCGCCACCGACCACCGCGAGTTCCTCTTCGATCGCCGCAGCGACCCGGCCGAGACCCGCAACCGCGCCGGCCTCGGGCTCTGCCGCGAGCCCCTGCAGGCCCTGCGCGCCGCCCTCGTCGAGGAACTCCGCGCCGCCGGCGAGACGGGCGGCCTGCAGCCCGACGGGTCGTGGCGCGAGTTCCCGCGGCTCGCCCTGTCGCCCGACCCCGACGCCCACCTCCTCGTCCAGGACCACCCCTGGGCCGACACCCGCATCCCGGGCTACACCAATCCCTGACACACACCCCGGCCGCGGCCGCGCCAGGGCCGCGCCAGCGGCCACCCTGAACGGATACCGAAATCGGATCCCGGAGCGGCCGACCGGCCACCGTGAAGGGGTACGGGAATCGGATCCCGGAGCGGCCGACCGGCCACCCTGAAGGGGTGCGGGAATCGGATCCCGGAGCGGCCGACCGGCCACCCTGAAGGGGTGCCAGAGCGTAGCCGGGGGTCGTGCGCCAGAGCACGACCCCCGGAAACAGGAACCCACGAATCATGCACCCTGGAGGGGTGCCGGAAACGGACCTGGCCGGCCGCGATCGGCGGCGGTCAGGCGAACTCGGAGAGGCGGACCGGACGGCCCTCCGCCGCCGAGCGGTCGGCGGCGTAGACGACGCGGAACGACTCGAAGGCGGTGTCGAAGTCGGTCAGCGGCATGGTGGCATTGGCACGAATGGCCGTCGCGAAGGCCTCGAACTGCGGCTTGTACGGGTGGTCCGTGACGTCGCCCGAGCTGAGCATCGCGGTCGAGAGGCTGCTCCACTTCTCCTTGACCAGCCCGGCGATCTTCTCGGAGTAGATCTTGTCGTCGAGGAGGCTGCCCTTGCTGCCGACGAGATGGACGTGGAAGTAGTAGGGCTGCAGGCAGTCGATCGAGGCGGAGACCTTGCCGATCTTGCCGCCCTCGAACTTCAGGATGGTGACGCTGCAGGGCGGGTACTCGTACTCGGCAAAGTGCGGGCTGGTGCTCTTGGCGCTGTAGCTGGTGACCTCGATCACCGGCGCCTGCATCGCCAGCAGCAGGCCGTCGAGGGCGTGGCAGCCGGCGCTCAGCAGGGCGCTCCCGCCGCCGTCCTTCTTGACGTTCCAGGCGTACTGGCCGTACCACGGCCCGATGCCGTGGTAGTAGTCGATCTCGCCGTAGTGCAGGTCGCCGAGGAGGCCCTCGTCGATGACGCTCTTCATCATGATGAACTGCTTGCTGAAGCGGCACTCCAGGCCGGCGCAGGCCTTGACCTTGGCCTTGGCGATCGCCAGCTTGATGGCCTTGGCGTCATCGTAGCCCAGGGCGATCGGCTTCTCGATGAAGATGTTCTTGCCCGCCTGCGCCGCCAGAATCGCCTGCTCCGGGTGGAACTTGTTCGGCGTGCAGATATCGATGATGTCCAGGGTCGGGGCGGCCAGCATGGCGCGGTAGTCGCTGTAGAGCTTCACCGGCACCCCGAGGCTCTTCTGCAGCTCGCCCTCGTCCAGGGGCCGGACGTCGCAGACCGCCGCCACCGTGACGCCCGGGACGCTCTTCCAGGTCTCGATGTGCGCACCCGCCACCCAGCCCAGACCGACGACGCCGACTCGCAGTGCTCTCATGACCAGTCCTCCTTGACACGGCCCCGCCACCCAGACCGCCACCGACGGAGCCCCTATTAAAGGATACAGCGCATGGGCCGGGTCAACGGCCCCCATGGGACAGGGCTACCATAGGCGGCTTCCGCCCGACCGCAAGGGCACGCAGGACTCCCGCCAGGGCCGCCCCAACGCCACGCCGACGGCCACCCTGGACGTGACCGCCCGCCGAGGCCATAGTGACCGCCTCGCAATCCCCACCCGCACACGGAGGCGCCGTGCACGACCAGAGCCAGGAACGCTTCGAAATCGTCGATGACCAGGACCGCGTCGTTGGCACCGCCCGACGCGGCGAGTGCCATGGCAATCCGGCCCTCGTCCACCGCACCGCCCATGTCATGGTCTTCAACCGCGCCGGCCGCATGCTCCTGCAGAAACGCGCCGCCGACAAGGACATCCAGCCCGGGCTCTGGGACACCGCCGTCGGCGGCCACCTCCGCCCCGGCGAGAGCTACGAGGAGGCCGCCCGCCGCGAGATGGCCGAGGAGGTCGGCCTGGACTCGGGCCTGCCCCTGCGCACGCTCTTCGATGCCCGCATCCGCAACGCCATCGAGTCGGAGAACACCCGCGTCTTCGCGGTGACCCACGAGGGGCCCTTCCGCCCGCAGGCCGAGGAGATCGACGCGCTGCGCTTCTGGAGCCCGGAGGAGGTGACGCAGGCCCTCGGCACCGGCGTCTTCACCCCCAACCTCGAGGCCGAGATCGCCACCCTGCGCGACCGCGGGCTGTGGTAGAGGAAACGGCTGACCGCCAAGCCGCCGTCGCCGGCGGCGACGCCAGGCGCCGCCCGGCACGTCAGGCCAGCCCGACGGCGCTGCCCGGGATCCCCTCCGGCGGCGCGAAGACGCCGCGCAGCGCCCGCACCAGGCCCTTCGAACAGAACCCCGCGACATCGCGCACTGCCGCCTGGCGCAGCCGCCGCCCGCCGTAGCTCGCCGCCGCGCCCGCCACCAGCACCATCGCCGCCGTACGGCAGCCCAGCAGCGCCGCCAGGATCGCCTCCGGGACGACCCCGTGGCCGAGGACGTCGGCGCCGTTGCGGCGCGCCGCGGCGGCCTCGGCCGGGGTGTCGAACTGCGGCCCGCGTGTGCCCTGGTAGACCCCCAGGCGAAGACCCACGCCGACGTGCGCCGCGGCATTGATGATCTCGGCATTCAGCTCCTGCGAGAGGGCGTCAGTCATATCGAGAAATGGCTCCCCGATCAGCTCGAGGTAGCCCGTGGCCGGGCAGGCGCCCATGGCGTTGATGGTGTCGGTGATGGCCAGCCACGAGCCGCTGGCGAGGTCCTCGCGCAGGGCCATCCCGGTCTCGACCACGACGACATCGCGGATCCCCGCCAGGGCCGCCGCCGCGATCGGCAGGACGACCTCGTGGCCGCTCGCGTCCTCGTAGCTGTAGCGGTGACCATGCCCGACCAGGACCGTCGTCTCGCCGATCTGGCCGAGGATCATCTGCAGCGGACAGCCGGCCGCCGAGGGCCGCGCCGAGGCCAGGCCCGCCGTCGCCATCGCGACGCGACCCAGGACGCGGTCGAAGAGACCCTCGGGATCAAAGCCGGCGCCGAGCTGGACGTAGGCCCGCGGCACCTGCCACGACGCGAAGTGCCCGGGGAGGTCACGCGCTGCCTCGACAGCCTGCTGATGCGGTGGAGCCATGCGTGGGCGCATCCGGCCCGGGGTCTCCGGCGACATGCCGCCCCGGGCACCCGCCCAACCTACCGCGGCGGCGGAGCCGCGTCAACGGTGCCTGGCGCCCCCGGCGCCCCCGGGGCGGGGGACTGCCGGCGAGCGACACCAGCGACACAAGGGACTCCAGGAGGCCGTCGCCGCGGCCCCTCGTGTTGCGGAGGTCACCGGTGTTTCCAGTGTCCCTTGTGGCCCTCGTTCCCCCCCTTGCGTCCCTTGAGTCCCTTCTCTGCCCGGCATCCTCCAGGCCCCCAGCCCGCGCCGGGGCGCGCAGCGGCGCCCTCGGCGTGGTATGTTGGCGGTCGTCCGCGCCGGCCGCGGCCCGGCAGTCAGGCGGCCCCGAAGGCCGCCGGCGCCCCGGCAGTACCGGCGCAGTGTCTCAGCGAGGGCAGACGATGATCCGTTCCGATCAGATCCTGCAGACCGTCGGCATGATCCAGCACGAGAATCTGGATGTCCGCACCATCACCATGGGGATCAACCTCCTGGACTGCCGTCATCCGAGCGCCGAGGTCTGCTGCCGCAAGATCGTCGCCAAGATCGAGCGCTGTGCCGGCGCTCTGGTGGAGACCTGCAACGCGGTGAGCACCGAGTTCGGCCTCCCGATCGTCAATAAACGCCTCGCCGTCAGCCCGGTGGCCGATATCGCCGCCGGCCTCGACAGCGAGGGCTTCGTCGCCGTCGCCCACGCCCTCGACCAGGCCGCGCGGTCGGTCAGCGTCGACTTCGTCGGCGGCTACAGCGCGCAGGTCCAGAAGGGCGCCAGTGCCGCCGATGCGCGCCTCATCGAGACCCTCCCGAAGGCCCTGACCACGACCAGCAAGGTCTGCGCCAGCATCAACGTCGCCAGCAGCCGCGCCGGCATCAACATGGATATCGTCGGCCGCCTCGGGCATGTCCTGCTCGAGATGGCCGCCGCCAGCGCCGACCAGGATGGCTTCGCCTGCGCCAAGCTGGTGATCTTCGCCAACCAGCCCGAGGACAACCCCTTCATGGCCGGCGCCTACCACGGCCATGGCGAACCGGAGACGGTCCTGAATGTCGGCGTCAGCGGCCCGGGCGTCGTCGCCCGCGCCCTGGAACGCCTCATCGCCCACGAGGGCGCCGAGAACCTCGACCTCGATGACCTCGCCGAAGAGATCAAACAGACGAGCTGCCGGGTGACACGCTGCGGCGAGCTGATCGGCCGCGAGGTCGCCCGACGCATGCGGACGCCCTTCGGCGTCGTCGACCTCTCCCTGGCACCGACCCCGAAGGTCGGCGACAGCGTCGGCGAAATCCTCCAGATCCTCGGCCTCGATGCCATCGGCGCACCCGGCTCCACCGCCTGCGTGGCCCTCCTCAATGACGCCGTCAAGAAGGGCGGCGCCTTCGCCTCGCAGAACGTCGGCGGCCTCAGCGGCGCCTTCATACCGGTCTGCGAAGACGCCGCCCTCAGCGCCGCTGCCGAACGCGGCGAACTCAGCCTCGAGAAACTCGAGGCCATGACCGCCGTCTGCTCGGTCGGCCTCGATATGGTGGCCATACCCGGCGATACCCCCGCAGAGACCCTCTCGGCACTCATCGCCGACGAGATGGCCATCGGCATGATCAACCGCAAGACCACCGCCGTGCGCTTCATCCCGGTGCCGAACAAGAAGGCCGGTGACCGCGTCGACTTCGGCGGACTCTTCGGCGGCAGCACCATCATGCCCGTCCCCAACGTCGGTAAGTCGGCACGCTTCATCCGTTTCGGCGGACGCATCCCGGCGCCGATTCACAGCCTCAACAACTGACCGCCATGCCCGCCAACCGCAGCGACCGCCCGACGGCCCCGCGCTCCGCCGACGATGGCGGCAGCACGGCCGCCGCGGCCGCCCCCGCCGACGGCGGCACCGCCCGCCGCCCGCGCCTCCCCCCATGGCTCGGCCGCGCCTGCCGCGGGCCCTGGCTGCCCCTGGCCGTCTTCGTCATCCTCGCGGCTGCCAGCATGGCCCGCAAATCGGCGACCTATGACGAGCCCATCCTCCTCGTCTCCGGAGCACGCTACCTGCGTACCTTCGACCCCGCCCTCAATGCCGAAAACCCGCCCCTCCTCAAGGCCTTCTACGCCCTGCCGACACTCTTCCGCTCCCACTACGACACCACCCGCGATATCGACGCCGGACTGCGCTGGTCCTACAGCATGGGCGACGAGTTCGCCTACGCCAGCCGGGTGCTCTTCAGCGACCCCTCGCACCGCGGCCTGCTCTGGTCCTGCCGGCTCCTGGCGGTGGCCCTCGCGGCCGCCTTCGGCCTGGCCCTCTACCACCTCTGCCGACAACGCTGGCAGCCCGCCACCGCCGCCGGCGTGCTCTGGCTCTACGCCCTCTGCCCGAACCTCCTCGCCCACAGCCGGCTCCTGACCCCCGACGTCGGCTGCATGGCCTTCATGTTCCTGGCCGTGGTCGCCCTCTGGCGGCTCCTCCACGACGGCCGCAGCCGCCACGCCCTCGGCCTCGGCCTGGCTGTCGCCGCGGCGCTCCTGACCAAGTTCACCGCCGTCCTGCTGGTGCCCTGCCTGGCCGCCCAGGTCGTGCTCCTGCTCGCCTGCCGCCGGCGCCGGCCCTCGCGCCGGCTCTGCCTGCAGCTCGCCGGCGCGGCCCTCCTGGCGCTGGTGGTGGTCCAGGCCGCCTACGGCTTCCGCGGCCTCGGCCGGCCCCTCCAGGCAGCGCGCTACCACAGCCCGCTGGTGCAGCGCCTGCAGGCCCTCCCCATCCTGGGCGCCCTGCCGCTGCCGCTGCCCGAGGCCTACCTGCGCGGTTTCGATATCGTCGCCTTCAACAACCAGCCCGGCCTGCCGAATATCTTCCTCGGCCGGCTCTACCCCGCGGGCGGCCGCTGGTGGTACTACTACCTCGTGGCCCTGGCAGCCAAGACCCCGATACCCTGGCTGATCGCCGTCCTCGCCGGCCTGGCACTCTGCCTGCGCGGCCGCGTCCGCCGTGACGAGCTGGCCTTCTTCGCGGTCGTCCCGGTGGTCGTCTTCCTGAACTTCAGCGTCGTCGCCTACCGCCAGCTCGGACTGCGCTACATCCTGCCCCTGTGGCCTTTCCTCCTCCTCGCTGCGGCCGTGGCCATCGACGCCGCCGGCGCCTTCTGGCGGCCGCCCGCCTCGCTCGAGGCCGCTACCCGCGCCGCCCGCGGCCGCGCCCTCTGTTTCGCCGGCGCCGCCTGGTACGCCCTCTCCTGTCTCGCCATCACACCCGACTACCTGAGCTACTACAACGCCTGGGCCGGCGGACCGACCCGCGGCTGGCGCCTCCTCGTCGAGTCCAACCTCGACTGGGGCCAGGACCTCCCCGCCCTCGCCGCCTGGCAGCGCCGCCACCCGGATGTCCCCATGTACGTCCTCTACTACGGCACCGCACCCCCGGAGGCCTACGGCGTCCGCCAGCAGCCCTGGGGCACCCTGCCGCCGCCCCCGGCCATCGCCATCAGCGCCACGAATCTCTTCATGGCCCAGGACGCCCCCCTCGTCCGCGTCCTGCGCGACCGCGTCGAGCCCATGGACCGCGCCGGACGCTCCATCCTCATCTACGCCCTGACCCCGGCCGTCCTCGACGCCGTCGTCGCCGAGGCCGCCCGCCAACCCTGACACGCCGCCCCCTGGACCGCCCGGCGGGGTTGCGGCGGCGTGCCGCGGGCCACCCTGAAGGGGTGCCAGATCGTAGCCGGGGGTCGCGCGAGCGCACGACCCCCGGAACCGCGAACCCACGAACGACGCACCCTGAAAGGGGTGCCAGAACCGGACTGCCAAACAGCCCTGAGGACTGCGGGGCGGGGGTTGCGGCGGCGTGCCGCGGGTGTATGCTGAGGCAGTGCCGTGACACCGGAAGACCGGCTGGCCCTCGTGACCACAGGCGACGTAGCCATGACGACCACACAGGGGACGTGCAGGGGGCGTTGCGCACCGCGGCGCTCATGTGGCGCACCGCGTCCCGGCGCGGATGAGCGAGCCGGGACACGCCGCCGCGCGAACGGGTCCGCCGTGGGGCCTTCAGGCGCTCGCCCTCCCGAAAGGGCTCCAGCCCTCCCGACCAGCCCGGAGGCCCGCCGCGCAAACGGAGGCCCGCCGTGATCTCGCGTCTGCTGGTGGCCCTCAATAACCGCCTCACCCGCTGGCGCCGCCCGCGGGTCGCCCCGGCCAACCTCCTGGTCCTCCTGCCGCGCTGCCTGCAGGAGCCCTCCTGCGAGCGCAATGTCGGCGCCGACGTCGCCAACTGCCGGCGCTGCGGGCGCTGCCGCTGCGGCGACATCCTCGACCTCGCCGACGCGGTCGGCTTCCAGGTCCAGATCGCCACCGGCGGCAAACAGGCCGTCGCCGCGGCGCGCCGACAGGAGGTCCGCGCCATCGTCTCGGTGGCCTGCGCCACCGAGCTGATCATGGGCATCGTTATGGTCTTCCCGAAGCCCGTCCTGGCCGTGCTGCTCAACCCGACCGAGACCCCCTGCCGGGGTACCGGCGTCGACGTCGAACGCGTCCGCGAGGCGACCCGCTTCATCCTGGAAGGAGAGGACCATGGCAACCAAGCGTAGAGTCGTGGTGGTGGGTGCCGGACCGGGCGGCCTGACCACCGCGATGATCCTGGCCCGACGCGGCTTCGAGGTCACCGTCCTGGAGCGCAAGGACACCGTCGGCGGCCGCAACGCCGCCATCCGGATGGGGCCGTATACCTTCGATACCGGCCCGACCTTCCTGATGATGAAGAACATCCTCGACGAGGTCTTCCAGGAGGCCGGCGCCGACGTCGACGCGCACCTGCAGTGCACCGCCCTCGATCCGATGTACCGCCTGCAATTCCCCGGCTTCGCCCTGCACCCCACCCAGGACCTCGCACGCCTCAAGGCCGAGATCGAGGGCATCTTCCCCGGCAAGTCCGGCGGCGTCGATGCCTTCATGGCCAACGAGTCGCGACGCTTCAAGGCCATGCTGCCCTGCCTGCAGATGCCCTATCCGTCACTCCTCTCGCTCCTCTCGCCGCGACTCCTCGCCGTCCTCCCCAAGCTCTCGCTGGGCAAGACCGTCTTCGAGAACCTGCGCGGCTACTTCGGCAACGACGACCTGGCCCTGGCCTTCTCCTTCCAGTCGAAGTACCTCGGCATGTCGGCCTGGGACTGCCCCGGGCTCTTCGCCATGCTCGCCTACATCGAGTACGCCACCGGCGTCTGGCATGTCCGCGGCGGCCTCAGCGAGATCTCCGAGGCCATGGCCACCGTCGCCCGCAGCCACGGCGCCGACGTCCGCCTCGGCGCTGAGGTCGAGAGCCTCCGCCTCGACGGCCGACGCGTCGCCGCCGCACGACTCGCCGGCGGCGGCGAGGTCCCCTGCGATGACATCGTCGTCAACGCCGACTTCGCCTGGGCCATGTCGAACCTCCTGCCCCCCGGGACCCTCCGCCGCTGGAGCCCCGAGGCCCTCCGCCGCAAACGCTTCTCCTGCTCGACCTTCATGATCTACCTCGGCCTCGACCGCACCTTCGACCTGCCCCACCACACCATCTACTTCGCCGAGAACTACCGCCGCAATGTCGATGACATCTTCCACCGCGGTCACCTCTCCGACGACACCTCGTTCTACGTCCGCCACGCCAGCGTCACCGACCCGACCCTGGCACCCCCCGGACACTCGGCCGTCTATATCCTCGTCCCCGTCGCCAACCTCCGCGCCGATATCGACTGGGAGGCCCAGCGCGGGCCCTTCCGCCAGCGCGTCCTCGATACCTGGCGCCGCCGTGAGGGACTCCCCGATCTCGAACCCCATATCCGCGCCGAGAAGGTCATCGCACCCCCCGACTGGGAGAATGACTACAACGTCCACATCGGCGCCACCTTCAACCTCGCCCACAACATCGGCCAGATGCTCTACCTGCGACCCCATAACCGCTTCGAGGAACTCGCCAACTGCTACCTGGCCGGCGGCGGCACGCACCCCGGCAGCGGCCTCCCCACCATCTACGAGTCGGGCCGCATCACCGCCAACCTCATCAGCCGGAAACACGGTGTCGCCTTTGAGACCCATAACCTCGCCATGTGAGGAAAGGCACGTCCGGCAAGGACGCGCGTCAGGTGAAGACGAGGGAGCGCCCGCCATGCCTGAGGCCAGGAAGCGCGCACGCCTGGCGGCCGTCCTGGCGGCCGTCCTGGCCCTGTCCGCTGCCGCCCCGATGGCGGCACCGGCACCGCCGGCCGCCACCGCGCCCCTCGCGCCCGGCGAGCTGCGGGTCGCCGTCACCGGCCTGCACGACCGCCAGGGCTGGCTGTCAGTGCTCGTCTTCGACCGCGCCGAGGGCTTCCCCCACGACGCCGAGCAGGCGGCCCACCGCCAGCGCTGCCGCCTCAGCGACGCCCCGGCCGCCGCGACCCTGGTCTTCCACTTCACCGACCTCGCCCCCGGACGCTATGCCGTCGTCGCCCTGCACGACGCCAACGGCAACCGCCGCCTCGACACCGGCCTCTTCGGCAAGCCCCGCGAACCGATCGGCGCCTCGAACAACCCCGCCATGCGCTTCGGACCACCACGCTTCGACCGCGCCGCCTTCACCCTCCCGGCCGAGGGCGCTGCCATCGACATCGCCTTGCGCGGCTTCTAGCCTGACCCGTTCACGAGCCGCCGCGCGGCGCGTGAACGGGTCGGGCTGGACCGCGCCCAGGAGCCCCGCCGCAGTGACGACCAGCACGCTACCCCCAACACCGACCGCCAGCACCCCCGCCGGACGCGCCCGCCGCGTCGCCGACCTCGCCGCGGCCGCCGCCATCGTCGCCGCCGTCGCCCTCATGGTGGCGCCGACCCTCGGATTTACCTTCCTGCATGGCTGGGATGACAACCTCCACATCACCACCAACACCGCCCGCCTCGCCTTCACCCCCGCCAACATCGCCTACTGGTTCACCCACGACGCGGTGAGCTGCTACCTGCCCCTGACCATGCTCTCGTACATGGCCGACTACGCGGCCTGGGGCCTGAATGCTCTCGGCTTCCGCCTCCAGAACCTCCTCTGGCACGGCCTCGCCGCGCTCGGCTTCCTCGTCCTCCTGCGCCGACTCGGCCTGCGCACCCTCCCGGCCTTCCTCGCGACGATCCTCTGGGCTGTCCACCCGCAGCGCGTCGAGTCGGTCGTCTGGATCTCGGAACGCAAGGACGTCCTCTGCGCCGCCTGGTACATCGCCGCCCTCCTCGCCTACCTCCAGGCGCGCCAGCGCGGCCGCCGGCCGGTCCTGGCCATGGCCTGCTTCCTCGCCGCCATGCTGTCGAAATCCATGGCCATCAGCCTGCCGGTCGCCTTCCTGGCCCTCGAGGCGCACCTATGGTGCCGTACCCACCGCCTGCGCTGGCCGGCACCTCCCGACTGGCTGGCGCTGCTGCGGCGCCTCGCGCCCTTCATCCTGGTGGCGGCCGCCTTCATACCGGTGACCATCCACTTCCAGAGCATCCCCGTCGACGAAACCCCGCTCGGTCGACAGGTCGTCGTGGCCGCCCACAACCTCCTCTGGTACGCCGGCAAGACCCTCTGGCCCGGCCGCCTCTGCCCGATCTACCCGCGCCTCGACCTCGGCCCCGCCGCCGTGGCCGTCCTCGCCGGCCTCTGGATGGCCCTGCTGGCGGGCCTCGCCATGGCCTGCCGGCGCTGGCCGGCGGCCATCCTCGGCGTCGTCCTGCCGGCGTTGCTCGCCTACGCCGCCGCCCTGGCGCCGGTGTCCGGCCTGGTGCCGCTGGGCCATGTCGATATGTCCGACCGCTATGCCCTCATCCCGACGCTGGCCCTCTGGGCCCTCGTCGCCGCCGGCCTGAATGCCCTGCCGTCACTCGACCCGCGCCGCCCCGCCGCCGCGGCCTGGCAGCGCCTTGCCCTGCCGGCCCTGGCCTGCCTCGCGGCCGGCTACCTGACCGCCGGCGTCCTCTACGGCCGGCTCTGGCGCGATATCGAGACCCTCACCCGCAGCGCCTGCCAGCGCGAGCCCGCCAGTGTCTTCGCCCTCGGACAGCTCGGCGATATCCTCATCGACGCCGGACGCTTTGACGAGGTCCTCGTCTGCGGCGCCCGCCTCGCCGCCGCCGACCACGCCTGGATGACTCCCGCCGCCCGCCAGCGCGCCCTCGCCCGCGGCCTCTACCTCCAGGGCTTCGCACTCTTCCGCCTCGGCCAGCCCGACGAGGCCCTGCGCGCCTTCGAGGCCATCGCACCCCAGCTCGCGACGACCACCTTCCACGAGCCCACCCGCAACACCGTCGTCTACGCCATGATGGCCGAGATCTACCTCCAGCGCGGCCAGAGCGCGGCGGCCATCGCCTGCTATGACGCCATCCTCGAACGTCTCGACCCCGAGTCCTTCGAGGCACACTTCTACGCCGCTGTCCGCGCCCTCCAGGCCGGCCGCGAAGACGAGGCCCGACGACACTTCCAGGCCGCCGAACAACGGCGCCCCGGGCACCCCCTCGTCCAACAGAACCTCGCCCGACTCGGCCCAACACCGACCGCAACCGACCCGACCCCGGCGGCAACCCCATCGCCCGGCCGCGACGCCACACCATGAGCCCGATACCCCGCCATAGCAGCCGCCCCGCCGCCGACCCGCCCGGCCCCGCGTCCGACCGACCGGGCCCGGCCGCGTCGTCCCCATCACCCGGCCTGGCCGACGAGGCCGCGCCCACGACACCACCGGCCACCGCCGGCCGCGACACCCGGAACCCGACCGAGCACCGTCCGAACGCCTGGCGGGCCGTGCTCCCCGACCTCGCCGCCTTCGCCCTCGGCCTCGGCCTCGCCTACGTCCTCACGTGGGAGACCGCCGACCTCGTCTGGAGCCTCTGGCTCGGCAGCCTCATCATCGGCTACCTGACCATCCTCACCACCCTCGGCAGCGCCGGCCTGACCTGGCTGCGCGTCTGCCGCCACCCCGATCTCACCGCCGGCCACCGCGCACCGCTCGCCCTCGGCGGACTCCTGGCCGGACTCTTCACCCTGGCCTTCTTCTCAGTCCACTTCTGCGGCTTCCACGCCGGACACTCGGTCTTCCTCAATCAGTTCTTCCCCCTGGAAGGCGTCCCCAAGGACGGCTTCGGGAGGGCCTTCGTCAACCCGCCCCTGCTCTGGCTGATGGCCTGGAAGCACCTGCTGCGGCCCTACGGCCTCTTCCTCATCCCGGCCATCCTCAGCGAACGCGACGCCATCCTCGGACCCATCCGGCGCGCCTGGCGCACGCCCCTCGACGCAACGCCGCCCGACAGCGCCCGCGCCGACGAGCCCCCGGCCGAGGCCCCCCGGCGCAGGCCCAAACCGCAAGGCCTCAACGAGGCCATGGTGCGGCCCTACGCCAACGTCGTCCGTATGCACCTCCTCATCTTCTTCTTCGCCTTCTGCCACGCCGCCAATCTCGACTCCTTCATCGTCTACGCCGTCGTCTACGCCGTCTACTTCTTCCCCTGGCGCACCGTCAAGGCCCTGCGCCCCGGCAACCGCCGCCGCCGCGCCGCCCAGGCGCCCTGACGCCGGAACCCGACACTGACACAGAGCCATTCCTGGATCGCGTCAGCGCTCATCATGCCACCGTGAAGGGGTGCCAGTGCCGGACTTCCGAACAGCCCTGAGTCCCGCCCGCCCCGGCGTGACAAAGTCCCCCGGCACGCTACACTACAGATCCGTCCCGCGACCGCCCCCCCGGCGGTCGCAGCCCGCCCCGCGGAGGGGTGGCTGAGCGGTCTAAGGCAGCGGTCTTGAAAACCGCCGTCGGGCTTGCCCGACCGTGGGTTCGAATCCCACCCCCTCCGCCATGCAACACCAAGGGCTTGTCACCACGTCATGAAAGCCCTTTCCTCGCCCCCTGGCGGCGACACAGGCGCCGAGGGGCGCCTATGGCCGGCCTTTCCACCGCGGAGGACGCTGAGGTACGCAGAGGCACGTCCATGGCCGCATCGATCACGGACCCACCCTCCTCGCCGCC
>JAAYZO010000690.1 GCA_012514865.1 Lentisphaerota bacterium
CCCTCCAGGGTGACCGAGTGAGCGCCGCCGCGATCTTCAAACAGCCCTGGGGCCGCGGGGGGGTGCGTTGACAGGGTCCGGGCGCGGCATGATATTTGCGATCAAGCGCACGGTTCACGGGGGCGTCTGGCGGGCGGCCATGCCTGGAGACAGCGCTGGCGGCGCCACGGTCCGAGTCATTCTCTGGAGAGAGAAGCCATGAAGCACGTCTTGATCCCGACCAAGCTGGACGCGATTGCCCAGGAGATCCTCTCGGCGAAGGGCTTCGCCGTGCTGCAGGATGCGGACACGGCGCTGGCGGAGCTGGTCAAGGCCCACCCCGAGACCGAGGCCCTGATTGTGCGCAGCGAGGAGGTCACCGCGGCGGTGATCGACGCCCTGCCGAATCTGAAGGTGGTGATCCGTGCCGGTGCGGGCTATGACACCATCGACACGAAGCACGCGCGGCGTCGGCGGGTGGACGTGATGAACACGCCGGGCGCGAATGCCAACGGCGTGGCCGAGGAGGTCTTCGCGCTGGCGCTGGCCTGCTACCGCCATGTGGTGCCGGGGGACGTGACCACGCGCGCCGGCAAGTGGGAGAAGAAGAAGTACATGGGTCGCGAGCTGCACCGCAAGACCCTCGGCATCGTCGGCCTGGGCAACATCGGCCAGCTCGTGGCCAAGCGCAGCGCCGGCTTCGAGATGCGCCTGCTGGGCTACGACCCGGTCATCAGCGCCGCCAAGGCCGAGGACCTCGGGGTCAAGCTGGTGGATCTGCCGACGCTGTTTGCGGAGGCCGACATTGTGAGCCTGCACGTCCCCGAGACCGACGAGACCCGCGGCATGGTCAACCGCGACCTGCTGGGCCGCATGAAGAAGGGCGCCATGCTGGTGAACTGCGCGCGCTCGGGGATCATCAACGAGGCGGACCTGCGTGCGCTGAAGGCCGAGAAGGGCCTGCTCTTCTGCAACGACGTGTATGAAGCGGACGCGGCCGGCCCGAAGAGCGTGGCGGACATCGCCGACGTGATGCTGCCGCATCTGGGTGCGAACACGCGCGAGGCGAACTCGACGGCCGCGCGGCGGGCGGCCGAGCAGCTCGTGGCGTACGCCGAGAAGGGCGTCACGACGTATGTGGTGAACAAGGGCGTCCCGGACGGCCTGGACGAGGCCTTCCAGGAGCTCGCCTACCACGTCGCGGCGGTGGCGCGGCAGTACCTCTGCGGCCGCGCGGTGCACCAGATCAAGTGCAGCTTCTACGGGAACCTCGGGCCGTATGCGAAGTGGTTCCTGGCGCCGATCTGCGCGGCCCTGTCGCCCGAGTTCGACCCCCTGCAGGATCCCGAAGAGGCGCAGATGTACCTCGCCGAGCGCGGCATTGCCCTGGAGATCCGCGGCACCGACGAGTCGAAGCACTACGGCAACAGCATGACCATCGACCTCAGCGACGGCGACAGCGCGGTCGGCCGGGTGAGCGTGCGCGGCACGATCACCGAGGGCAACATCATGATCTCGCGGATCAACGACTTCGACCGTCTGTACTTCATGCCGAAGGGCCACGCGCTCCTGGTTCAGTACACCGATCGTCCGGGGGTGCTGGCGCGGATCACCTCGGCCTGTGCGGACGCGGATCTGAACATCGAGGACATCCGGGCGCCGCGTGACAGCGTCTATGCGAAGGCCCTGGCGGTGTTGAAGACGAACGCGGCGGTTCCGGCGGCGGTGGTCGAGCGGATCCGCACCGAGATCCAGCCCGACGTGGCCATCGCCATCAGCATCCCCTGAGCCGGGAGCCGCGATGCCTGCCGAGCGTCCGAACATCGTCTTCATCATGTCCGACGACCATGCGGCGCATGCGATCGGCTGCTACGGCAGCCGCATCAACCGCACCCCGCATCTGGACCGCATCGCCGCGGAAGGCCTGCGCTTCGACCGCTGCTTCTGCACCAACTCGATCTGCACGCCGAGCCGGGCGACGATCCTGACGGGGACCTACAACCATGTCAACGGCGTCACCACCCTGACGACGCCGATGGACAACCGCCTGCAGACCTACCCGAAGCTCCTGCAGGCGGCCGGCTACCAGACGGCGATCTTCGGGAAGTGGCATCTGGGCAGTGGCCCGCGGCACTGCCCGACCGGCTTCGACGACTGGGCCGTGCTGCCGGGCCAGGGGCGCTACCACAACCCGCAGTTCGTCTTCAAGGGCCCCGAGGGCGGCGAGACGCGGACCGTCACCGGCTATGCCACCGACCTGATCACCGACTTCAGCCTCGACTGGCTGCGCCGGCGCGACCCGGCCCGGCCGTTCTGCCTGATGATCCACCACAAGGCGCCGCACCGGCCCTGGTACCCGGATGAGAAGCACGCGCGGCTCTTCCTGGACGAGGATATCCCGGAGCCGGAGACGCTCCAGGACGACTACCGCGGCCGTGCCGCGGCGGCCGCCGCGGCGAAGATGCGTGTCGGCCCCGACATGACGCCGACCGACCTGAAGTGCGAGGTCGCGAGTGAGCTTCCCGAGGCCGAGCTGCGGCGCTGGGCCTACCAGCGCTATATCAAGGACTACCTGCGCGTCATCGCCAGTGTCGACGACAATGTCGGCCGCGTCCTGGACACCCTCGACCGCGCCGGCCTGAGCCGCAACACCGTCGTGATCTACACCTCCGACCAGGGCTTCTTCCTCGGCGACCACGGCTGGTTCGACAAGCGCTTCATGTACGAGGAATCCCTGCGGATGCCCTGCATGCTGCGCTACCCGGCCATGGTGGCACCCGGCCGGGTCAGCACCGACATGGTCCTGAACACCGACTTCGCGCCGCTGTTCCTCGACCTCGCCGGCGTCACCGCCCCCGAGCCCATGCAGGGCGTCAGCCTGCGGCCGCTGCTCGAGGATCGCACCCCGCCGGACTGGCGCCAGGCCATGTACTACCGCTACTGGATGCACCGCGACGGCAGCCACAATGTCTATGCCCACTACGGCATCCGCACGCACCGCTACAAGCTGATCTACTACTACGCCGACCCCCTGGGCCAGCCCGGCGCCGCGGGCGAGGCCTGCCCGCCGGAGTGGGAGCTCTTCGATCTCGAGAACGACCCGCTCGAGATGTGCAATCGCTACCACGACCCGGCCCACGCCGACACGGTCGCGGCCCTGACCCGCGAGCTGGCGCGCCTGCAGGCCGCGGTCGGCGACGCGCCGTGGACCGGCGCCCCGACGCCGTCGGCGTCCTGAGCCGGGGAGCGCGGGGGCGAGCGCGCGGGTGTCGTGCCGCCGGCACGGCGCGCGCCTCCGGGGGGTTGCCGAGGGCGTGCCCGGCCGGCGCGGGTCCGCGTGGACGTGACGTCGGGAGGAGCGCATGGCGCTGACACCCCAACTGCGGATGCTGCGGCCGACCCTCGCGGGCCTGCCGCGGCTGGAGCTTCCGGACGGCTATGCCCTGCGCTCGTCGCAGCCCGGCGACGCCGCGCACTGGGAGCGCATCGTCGCGACGGCCTTCGGCGCCGAGCCCGGCCGTTACGACTTCGAGCGCATCCTGCGCAACCACCCATCCTACCGCCCGGAGCGCATCCTCTTCGTGACGGACGCATCGGGCCGGCCGGTGGCGACCGCCTCGGCCTGGCAGATGCCGGGGATCCTGGCCGACGCGGGGACGGTGCACTACGTGGCAGTCGCGCCCGAGGCCCAGGGCCGCCATCTGGGCACCTGGGTCACCCTGGCGGCCCTGCATCACATGGTCACGGAGGGCTTCACGCGGGCGACCCTGACCACCGACGACTTCCGCCTGGCGGCGGTACGGACCTACCTCCGTCTCGGCTTCGAGCCGGTCCTGGTGCACGAGAACCAGCGCGAGCGCTGGCGGCACGTCCTGTCCGAACTCGACCTGCCCGAGGCGGCGCAGCGTTTCGCCGCCACCCTGGACGGGCCCCTCTGGCCGACCGAGGGCGCCGGCTGAGGCCGGTCCGACGGCAGAGCGCGGCCGCCGCACCGAGCGCCGCAACGATGCTCCAAGGAGAGAGACTGATGACGCAGCGCACGAGCAGCGACCGCATCCGGCTGGGCTTTGTCGGGGTCGCCAACATGGGCATGACCAACCTCAAGGCCATGATGCAGCGCCCGGACGTCGCGGTGACGGCGGTCTGCGATGTCGACCGCCGGCACCTCGAGGCGGCCAAGGCCTGCGTCGACGCGGCCGCCGGGAACACCGCCTGCCGGGCGCTGGCGGACTTCCGTGAGCTGGATGCGTGGTCCGGCGTCGATGCCGTGGTCATCTCCACGCCCGACCACTGGCATGTCCCGCAGGCCATTCATGCGGCCCTGTGCGGCAAGGATATCTACCTTGAGAAGCCCCTGACCCTGAGCATCGCCGAGGGCCGCCGGCTCTGCCGTGTGATCGCGGCCACCGGGCGCGTCCTCCAGACCGGCAGCCAGCAGCGCTCCATGCCGGAGTTCCGGCGCGCCTGCGAGATGGTACGCAACAGCGTCATCGGCACGGTGCAGCGCATCGAGGTCGGCCTGCCGCCGAACAACCGTACCTGCCCGCCGACCTGGTCGCCGATGCCGGTGCCGCCCGAGCTGGACTACGACGCCTGGCTGGGCCCGGCGCCGTGGGCCGAGTACCACGAGCAGCGCTGCCACTACCAGTTCCGCTTCATCCTCGACTACTCGGGCGGGCAGGTGACCAACTTCGGGGCGCACCACCTCGACATCGTGCAGTGGGCTCTCGGCATGGACGACTCCGGGCCGTGCCGGGCCTGGGGCCGCGGCCAGTTCCCGTCGAGCGGGCTGTTCACCACCGCCACCGAGATCGAGGCGCGGCTGACCTACGCCAACGGGGTCGAGGTCGAGGTGCGCACGGGCAGCAGCGGCGTGACCTTCCGAGGCACGGCCGGGACGCTCTCGGTGCAGCGCGGCCGCATCGTCACCGACCCGCCCGAGCTGGCCGAGGCAGCGCCGGGCGCGGGCGCGATCGGCCTGTACCGCAGCGACGACCACCACGGCAACTGGCTGGACTGCATTCGTGAACGCCGCCAGCCGGTCTGCCCGGTGGAGGTCGGGCACCGCTCGGCGACCTGCTGTCACCTCGCCAATCTGGCGATGCGTCTGGGCCGTGAGCTCACCTGGGATCCGCAGGGCGAGGTCTTCGTCGGCGACGACGAGGCGAATGCCATGCTGGAGCGCCCCGGTCGCGAGCCCTGGGCGAGCGCGGTCCGTTCCTGGACCGCGGCGGCCCTCCGCGCCGGCTGATGGCGGCGGCGCCGGGGGATCTGGTTCACCGCCGGCGCGGTGAACCAGGCCTCATCGACGCCGACACCCTCGCCACCCTGTTCCGGGCACACCCTGGGCAAGCCGGCGGTCGCCGGTGCTCCCCTCGTCCCTTGGCGCTCCTGGCGGCTTGGCGAGAGAGAGTCCGGGTCTTCCTGCTGAGCCCCGCCGGGCGGCTGAGATCCGACCGAGGCGGAACGCCTCGTGGCTGAAAGCGTGAAGGGAAAGGGGAGGTCTCTCGCCAAGCCGCCAAGAGCGCCAAGAAGAGGGGGAAGGGAGGGCAGAAGGCCAAAGCCTCGCCTCAACGGAAGGCCCCGGGAGACGCCAGCGGGAGACCGACGGCGGAGCCGCAAGTCTCCCGCATCACGGATCTTCCGGCACTGGCAGGGAACGGCCAGGGCCGGAAGATCCGTCAGGGCAGCGCGGCGGCCTGGGCGATACGCGGGTCGTCGGCGCTGGCGGCGAGGCGCTGCAGGGCGGCGACGGCGCCCGGGGTCCGGGCGGTCTTGAGCACGACGACGGCCTCGAAGCGGACCTGGTACTCGGCGGCGCCGAGGGCGGTCTGCTCGAGTTCGGCGGCCACCTGGCCATCGAAGAGCCGGTCGATGGCGCCCTGGTCATCGGCGGCGGCCATGCTGGCGACGGCCTGGAAGCCGGACAGCCGGACGGCGCTGGACTCCTCAGTGCGGATGGCCTCGACGAGGACCTCGGCATAGGGCGCGGCGGCCTCGCCGAGGGCCGAGTAGAGGCGGCGGCGGACGGCGGCCTCGGGCTCGCGGCCGAGGGCCTCGATGAGGGTGGGGACTTCCTCGGCGGTGATCTCGTCGGCATTGAGGGTGAGGAGCCAGGCGGCCTCCTCGCGGACTTCGGCGACGGGACTCTGCAGCAGCGGCAGGGCCACCTCGCGCACGCCGGGGTGCGGCTCACCGGCCATGGCCTCGAGGAGGGCGAGCAGCTCGTCGGCCGGCGGGGCGTTGCCGTGGGCGAGGCGTTCGCCGAGGGCCGCGATGGCCGGCTGGTCGGCGGCCTGGAACCACGCCTCGAAGGCGGCGATACGCAGCTCGGCCGGGGCCTCGAAGTCGCCATTCCAGAGGGCTTCCAGGATGGCCATGGCCTCGTCGGTCTGCGCCGCCGCCAGGCGCCGCGCCGCGGCGATGCGCTCGGTCGCCGGGAGGGTCCGCTGGATCGCCTGCGCCAGGGCCTGACGAAGGTCGGCCGCGGGAATCGGCGGACGGACCGGCAGGGCCGCCGCCGCGGCGCCCTCGGCGGCGGCCATCATGTCGCGAATCCACGAGCAGCCGGGCGGGAGGAGCCCCTGCTGCCAGGGGTCCCAGAGCCTGTCGAGGAGGCGCGGGTCGTTGCGGCCGGCCAGCTTCAGCGCCGCGGCTTCACGCACGACGCCGTCCTGCGAGACATCGAGAAGGGTCGCCCAGAGCGCCTCGACCTCGGCTCCCCCGCCCGCCGACCGTGCCGCCTCGACAGGGCCCCCGGTGCGACCGCCGGTGAGGCCCCGCCACGGCCGCCGCAGGGCCTCGCCAGACGCACCCGGCGACTCCGCCGAAACGCCGCCCGGCGCGCTGACCGGGCCCTCCGGACGACGCCCCAGCGCGACGACCGCCAGCACCAGCGCCAGGAGGGCCGCCGCGCACCACGCCAGGGACGTACGCAGGCTCAGGGCCATGTGAGGATCTGACCGAAGGCACTCAGGGACAGAGACCGTATGGCTGCGGTGCCGCCGCTGTAGGGCTCCACCGTCACACGGCACTCGACCGGCGCGAACGACGGATTGGCGGCGCCGTCGCCGCGCAGCTCGAGCATGGCCAGCGGGGCGCTGTGGCGGCCGGTCACGGTCAGGTCGACACGGCGGCCATTCGAGAGCGTCAGCACCGCGCTGCCGGTGACGGCGCCGGTGGCCTCGGTGAGCACGAGGTCGACCGGGAGGCTGTAGGAGCCATCCATGCCGGCCGGCATGGCCAGGGTGCAGGCCGAGCGGATGTCGGCGCGGCCGGCCAGGCGGTCGGTGAGCGACCCGGTGGCGTTGCCGACGAGGGCCAGGCCGCTGCGCGTCAGGCTGAGCTGCAGCGAGGCGCTGGTGCCGGACAGGTTGCCGCGCAGGGACAGCTTGGCGGTGAGCCGGCCGGCCTTGGCCGTGACGCTGCCGCTGACAGCATTGAGGTAGACGTCGACGGCCCGCGCCCCGACGTTGCCCTGCACGCGGCCGGTGCCGCGGAGGGTGCCGCGCTCGTCATGGAGCAGGTTCAGAATGAGGACATGCCCCGAGGACAGGGTCGTGCGGTAGTACCCGGTCAGGTCCCAGAGCTGGTTCAGGCTGGCGAGGGCCGGATCGCGGGCGGTCAGCTCGAGGTGGCCCCGCGGGGCGGCGGGGTCATAGGCGTAGGCGAACTCGGCGACGACGGTGGCCGCGGCCTCGCCGCCGAGGATGACGAGGGGGTTCTCGCGGCCGATCTCGACGCCGTTGACCGTCCAGCGCCGGAAGGTGTAGTCGTCGGCGGGCACGGCGCGCACCGGCGTGGACTCCTGCCCGGGAGCCAGGTTCTGCAGGAGGGTACCGGTGACCTCGCCATTGCCGGCGCTCTCGAAGGTGACCGGGTAGGTGCCGCGCAGGAGGAGCGTCGGCATGGATTGTTCGAGGGGCTCGGGCTCGTCACCGGCGACGCGGTAGAGGGCCTGAGAAATCAGCACGGCCGCGGGGGCGGGGTCAGGCGCGTTGAGGAGGAAAGACAGGCGGGTCCCCGAGGCTGGCACCGCCGTCCCGAAGTCGAAGCGCAGGCGGTTGCTGACGACGCTGCTGGCGGGGTCCGCGGTGGCCGCGTCGTCGTCGATGTAGCCCCCGCCGTAGCCCCAGACCGCCCCCTGCTCGTGGTCGGAGACGGGCGGCAGGGTGACATCCAGGACCAGCGAGTGCAGCGGCGGCGACCAGGTGAGGACGTAGGAGACCCGCACCGGCGCCCCGGGCAAGGCCGGCACCGCCGAGGGCGAGGGCAGCACCAGGAGGGTGTTCGAGACCGTCACCCGCACCGACGTCGAGGCTTCCTTCGGGTCGGTCGGATGGCTGTCGCGGATGGTGTAGGTGAAGTAGACGACGCCGGTCCACTCCGCCGGCAGTTCTGCCGGGAGGGTGTAGGTGATCGAGTCGCCGGCCAGGGTCGTGGTGCCGTAGGCCGAGACGCCCTTGCTGCCGCCCTTGGCATCGTTGCCCGGCGCGCCGACACTGACGACGGTGAGGGTATCGCCCGCATCGACGTCGTAGTCGTTGGCCAGAAGGTCTGCCACGGGCAGGACCAGGCTGCCGGCGGAGCGCAGCATCGAGGCCTCGTCGCCCGTAGCGACCGGCGGGCGGTTCTCGGAGCCGTAGACCACGAGCAGGGCGCGGTCGGCATCGCGGAACTCGAGGCTGGTCACGGTCGTCATGTCGGCAACCAGGACATCCCCGGTGGCCGCGTCCATGAGGCTGAGGGGGTGGCCGTTGAGGCCGCCCACGTCGCTCAAGGCCCACGTGAGGGTGACGCTGTCTCCGGGCGACATGCTCTTCAGGGCCAGCTCCCACACCGCTACCTTCGACGGCGGGCGGATGTCCTGCGAGAGGGCGCGGTAGGGCTCCGGGGCGGGGAAGTACAGTTCAGGCCCGATAGGCGCCATAATCCCCGCATTCTCGTCGTAGTGAAGGATGTCGATCGTGCCGTCCGGGAAAAGGAAATCGAGCCCCTCGCGGGCGTCGGTGCGGAAGCCGAGGAGGATGTTCTTCTTGTGTTCGGCGGGCCGCCAGAAGCTGGTCCAGACCGGTGCCACGCCGGGCTCGCGATCGGCATGGGCGACCGTGCAGATGTAGTAGCGCGGCGTGACCCCGTCAGGGCGGTGGGA
>JAAYZO010000691.1 GCA_012514865.1 Lentisphaerota bacterium
CCTCCGCCCTCCGAACTCTGAACTCTGAACTCTGAACTCTGAACTCTGAACTCTGAACTCTGAACTCCGACCTCCGACCTCCGACCCTCGCCTCTCTGCGCTGCGGGCAGAGCCGGCGCTGGATCGCCGCTGTGTGTGATGGGTTGCGCCGGGGCGCGTCCCGGTGTACAATGGCGTGGGCCGGGCAGGGTGGTGCCGGACGCTTGGCGGCGGTCGGTGGAGCGCGGCGCCGCGACGGCCTCCGGGAGCGTGGAGGTTGAGGTGACCATGCACCCCGACATTCAGCGTGGCGACCTGCTGATTGCCAGCGCCTCGCTGCGCGATCCGAATTTCGAGCGCAGCGTGGTCCTGGTCTGCGATCACAGCGACGCCGATGGCACCTACGGGCTGGTGTTGAATCGTCCGTTGCCGGTGCCGAAGGAGTTGCGCGAGTCGTTGCCGTTTGTGGTCGACTGTGTTTTTCAGGGCGGTCCGGTGCGTCTGCAGGCCATGCAGGTGGTCCATCCCTACGGCGAGAGCGTGCCGCAGAGCCTGCCGGTCATGGCGGGCGTCTGGCTCGGAGGCGACTTCGAGGTGCTCTGCCAGGGCTTTGCCGATGGCCGCTTCGCGCCGGGGCGCTGCCGGTTCTGCCTGGGCTACGCCGGCTGGGGCAGCGGCCAGCTCGCCGATGAGTTCGCGCAGGACGCCTGGCTGCACGCCAGCGCCAGCGTGGCGCTGATCTTCGATACGCCGGCGGACAGGGTCTGGGCGCGCGCGGTGCGGCGTTGCGGGGAGCGCAACGGCCTCTTCCGGCACTTCCCCGATGACCCCAGCCGCAACTGATCGGGCTGGCGCGGGTCGGTTGGCAGTGAGGCCCGGATCGAGTATGGTGTGATAGGCTTCCGGCCGATCGCATCCACGGCGGCAAACCAACGTGGCAGGTGAGTGCCCATGAACGATCGCAGCATAGCACGTCTCGCGGCCGTGGCGGTGGCGAGTCTGGGTCTGGTGTCGGGGGTCGGCGCGGAGAGCGTGACCGAACTGGCCAGCAACCGCATTTTCGTTCACGCCATCGCGCCGCTGACGGGCGCGCCGATTCGGAATGTCGACTCGGTCGACTGGTCCGAACGGGCCAACCTGCTGATTTTCGACCGGCGCGGGTTGAACCAGTACTACAACATCTTCTCGATCACCCCGGAGGGCTTTCGGCTGGGGTCGCTGACCCTGGAGCGCGGCGGCGGCATCACCGACCTGCACAACTGCACGCCGGCCTGGCACCCGAGCGGGCGCTACTTCGTCTTCGCCGGCCAGAACCGCGGCAGCACCGACTACCGCCGGTCCGGCCCGGGGCATGGCTGGCACTGCAACCTCTGGCTGGCCGACCGCGATGGCAGCCAGTTCTGGCAGCTCACCGAGCAGCCCACGCGCTACAACAACCCGCGCGGCGCCACCGCCGCGGTGTTCAGCCCCGACGGCCGCTGGCTCTTCTGGACCGGCTTCACTGGCGCCGACGCGGCCATGACGCCCTACGAGCAGCGCGACCTCCGCCTGGCCGAGTTCAGCCTGGCCGGCGGGCGGCCCCGGCTGAGCAACGAGCAGGTCTTCCAGCCCGGCGTCCGTCGCGAGTTCTACGAGAGCTACGGCTTCAGCCCGGACGGGAGCCGCCTGCTGTTCGCTGCCAACACCGCCGAACGTCAGCCGTGGTACTGCATGGACATCTGCGCCCTCGACCGCGGCCAGTCGGAGCCCATCCTGCTCGCCTCCAACCCCGGCGGCTGGGACCGCTACGCGGCCTACTCGCCCGACGGCCGCAAGATCGTCTGGTCGAGCAGCCGGACCTTCTCCATACCCTTCCTTGGTCAGGGCGGCACGCGCTGGATGGCCTACCTGCGCTCGGAACTGTGGGTCATGGATGCCGACGGCAACAACCCGAAGCAACTGACGTTCTTCAACCGTCCAGGGGCCCCCGAATCGAACGGCCGTCGTGCGTTCATCGGCGATCTGGCCTGGAGCCCCGACGGCAACCGCCTCGCGGTGGTCCTCTACCGCGAGACCCGCAACTTCGACGTCGAAAGCCAGATCCTCATCGTCAGCCTCGGGCGCGATGCGCCGACGACACGGAGTGTCGCTACTGCGCCGGATGAACCGGCTGCTGAGGCTGCCGCCGCACCCGAGGCGGCCCCCGCCGAGCGCCGCCCGCCGGCCGGGCCTCCGGCGGCACCGCGCTGGTAGCGGCGCCCTGTCTCCAGGCGCCGGCGCCGCCGCGGCGGACTCAGGGGACTCAGGGACGGCGCCCGGGCGGTCCACGGACGGCGCCGCGGCCTGCTTGGCCTGCGCCCGTTCTCCGGCGCTTTCTTTGCTGTGACACGTTGACAGTATGCGTCAAAGTGTCATCTTTTGCGGCAATGGGCCTGGCACCAGGCCGAGAGTGGTGGCGGTATCGCGCGGGCGGTGCTGCCAGGGCTGGTGACTGGGCGAGGGATGGCGTGGGCCGGCCTTTGGCGGGTGTCGACGGCTCGGCCTGTCCATCCGGTTCCGGTGGAAGAGCAAGCAGGCAGGGAGTGCAGTCGATGAACAGGTCGCGTCGAGTCAGGGCGGGTGTCGCCGCGTTGGTGGCGGGCTGTTGCCTGTCCAGTGCGGTCTTCGGGGCGGGCTTCCAGTTGTACAACGAGGGCTCGGCCGAGGCTCTGGGTCTGGGCGCGGCGGTGACGGCGCGTCGGGATCTCCTGTCGAACACCTGGTACAACCCGGCGGCTCTGGCGGGTTCGGAGAAGGCCGGTCTGTCGCTGGGTCTGACGCTGGTGGCGCCGACCTACACCTACGACGCCGGCGGCCCCGGTGGCGACCAGGAACTCGAGAGCGCGATCCACAAGGTCCCGCACCTGAACTACGTGCATCCGCTGAGCGAGCGTTGGACGGCGATGCTGGCGGTGACGGTTCCCTACGGCCTGGGCACCGAGTGGGACAAGGCGTACCTGCGCAGCCTGTACACGACGCGCACCGACTTCCTGACCCGGCCGGTGATGGGCATTCCGCAGGAGATCAACCTGATGGCGCCGCACATCATGCCCTCGATCGGCTATCGGGTGACGGACAAGTGGTCGGTGGCGGCGGGCGTGAGCCTGGTCTATGCCGAGTTCTACCTGCAGAACATCCTGCATCCGGGTG
Source organism: Lentisphaerota bacterium (assembly GCA_012514865.1). Lineage (GTDB taxonomy): Bacteria > Verrucomicrobiota > Lentisphaeria > Oligosphaerales > JAFGRS01 > JAGVUW01. The sequence continues at coordinate 3,148 of JAAYZO010000691.1, forward strand.
CGGCGGCGGCGCTGGGCACCGACGAGATGGAGTTCGAGGGTGACGGCATGGGCCTGGGCTACAGCCTGTCGACCCACTACCAGTTCAACCCCGAGTGGGCCGTCGGCCTGAGCTTCCGTTCGCATGTCGACCTCACCCTCGAGGGCGAGAATGACACGCGGGCGATGGGCCGTCCGGACATCGAGGGCGACCTGCGTCTGCCGCCGAGCCTGGCGCTGGGCGTGGCCAATACGAGCTTCGAGCGCTGGACCCTGACCGCGGACGTGGTCTGGACCGGCTGGAGTTCCTACGACAAGCTGCTGATCATGAACGACGACAACAACACCGTGATGCTGAACTCGGAGAAGGACTGGGACAACGTCTACAGCTACCGCCTGGGTGCCGAGTATCAGCTCAGTGAGGCGTGGGCGCTGCGCGGCGGCTACGTCTACGACGAGAGCCCGGTCCCGGATCGCACGCGCGGCCTGGAACTGCCCTGCAACGACCGCCACATGTTCAGCGCCGGTGTCGGCTACACCTCGGGCACCTGGGGCGTGGATGTGTCGTACTGCTTCCTGCTTCTGGACGACGGCGATGCCGGCGAGAGCCTCGGCTACATCGGCGACTTCTCCGACGCCAACGCGCACCTGTTCGGCTTCTCGTTCCG
>JAAYZO010000692.1 GCA_012514865.1 Lentisphaerota bacterium
CCCTGCGCTGCCGTCGGCTCGGCGCCGAGGCGGCGGTGCTGCAGACGCCGGAGCCGGGCCTGGTGGTGGCCGGCGAGCACGACGGCACGACCGGCGAGATGGTCGTGGTGACGCCGCGGGGCCTCTCGGCGCGGGGCCTGCGCCGGGTCCGCCTGGCCGGCCTCTCGCTGGAGGCCGCCGCGCCGGTGGCGCTCGATTGGGACTGGTCGAGCGGCGAGATGGTAGCGGCCTGCGCGGCGCCGACGCGCCTGAGCTTCAGCGCGGCCGAGGCGGTGGTGGGGTCGGGTCAGCGAGTGGAGCCGGTGGCGGGGGTGGTGTCTATCGAGCTCCCTGCCGGCACGGCGTCGCTCGCCGGGGCGCGTCTGCCGGCGGCGCTTCTGGACGGGGTGCGCGCGCATCTCGACGGCCTGGTGACGGCGCAGGCGACGGCCGCGGCCGCCGCGGCGACGGCGGCGGCCGCCGCGCCGGCGGTGCCGGCGGCGCCGGCATGGTCGCCGGTGTTCAGCACGGCGCTGGGCCAGCCCCTGGTGGGCATGGTCAGCGCCGGCGATCGCGTCTATGCGGCCGCGGCCCGTGAGATCGTCGCTGTCGACGCCGCCGGTCAGACGGGCGTGCGTATGACCACCAGCGGCGATATCCGCAGCCTGCACTGGTGGCCCGAGGAGTCGCTCCTCCTGGCCGGCTGCACCGACGAGAAGCTGGTCGCCTTCCGGCCTGACGGCAGCGTCGCCTGGACCTTCGTCAGCGAGATGGACCGCGCCGTCTGGGAGGCCGCCAAGCAGTACTGGTTCAAGAGCGCCCACCCGGGCATCTACGGCGTCGACACCGGCGCCTTCCTCGAGGGCGGCACGCAGTGCTTCGTCGGCAGTGCCTGCACCCTGGAGATCGTCGACGGCAAGGGCGCCCTGGTGAAGCGCCTGCCGGTCTTCTGGGGCCCCGGATGGCGTTTCGGCATCCGGCCGCGTGAGGACGGCTCGCGTGACCTCCTCATCGCCCGCCAGCCGACCGACTCGCATGCCCTGGCCATCGTCAACAGCCGCACCCTGACCCGCACCGGCTCGGGCTTCGACGGCGTGCCGGCCGGCCATACCTCCATGAGCGGCTGGGCCACCATGAGCCGGAATCACCTCGTCATCCGCGACCTCGATGGCGATGGCACCGCCGAGGTCGTCAGCGAGATCAACGGCTTCTGGAACCGCATCACGGTGTGGAATCTGGACGGCCAGGCGCTGTACAACGCCCAGATCGGCCCGGGCCGGCAGATCCCCCACCGCAATGTCCGCGGCCTGGCGGTCGAGGACCTCGATGGCGACGGCCGCTGTGAGGTGGTCGCGGCCCTGGAGAACGGCCTCGTGTCGGCCCTCGACTGCACCCTGGAAAGGCGCTGGTCGCTGCGGCTGCCGACGCCGGCGAATGTCCTCGAGGCGGTGCCGGTGGCCGGCTCGACGCCGGTGCTCGTGGCGGGCTGCGACGACGGCGCCGTGCTGCAGATCGACGGCGCCGGCGCGGTCCGGGCGCGCGGCCAGATCGGCGCCCAGCCGGTCGCTGCCGCGCGTCTGACGCCGGCCGCCGGGGGGCTCTGCGTCCTGGCCGGCGCCGATGGCACCGTCGCCGGCTTCGCCCTCGGGCGCTGACGCGGCGGCATTCCCGGAGCGGGCCGGTCACGGCCAGCGCCGGGAATGCCGTCAGAGGCCCATGAGGCGGCGGAAGGCCTCCTCGCCCTCGCGGCCGCGGTGAAGTCGCGGGCGCTGCGGCCCCAGGCTCGAGGCCGGCTCGGCGTAGAGCCTGAAGTCGAAGGACTGCCGCGGGTCCTTGAGGGCGTACGCGATGAGGTCGTCGGCGCTCAGGGTCTGCACGCCCAGGCGCGGCACCAGGGCGACCTGGATGCCGCCGCGGCGGTTCAGGGCGCGGTAGATCACCTCGGTGCAGCACTGCCGCGAGGCGTCATCGAAGTCGAAATCGAAGTCGTAGGGCTGCCCCAGGAGCAGGAAGACGGTGGTCAACTGCTCGAGCCGCTCGGCCGGTGCCAGGCGTGGCCGCAGGACGGCCAGGCGGAACAGGTGCGTGCGCAGGAGCGCCTCCAGGGAGTTGAAGATGACGCCCTCGGCGACGGCCTCGATGACATCGGCCGGCTCGCCCGAGGGCAGCGTCGCCCGGTCGAGGGCCGCGATGGCCTTCTGACGCGGGCCCTCCGGGACCGCCGCGAAGCACTCCGGCGTCAGCCCGGCGGCACGGCGTTCAGCCGGGCTGCCGACGTAGGTGATGCCGTGCTTGAACTTGCCGGGCAGGAAGAGGTTGCTCATGTAGCCGGCGCTGTAGGTGAGGAGGATATCGCCAGGCTGGAGCATGGCGCGCACCTCGCGGATCTGCTCGTCGTCGAAGACCGCCTGCCAGGAGAGCGGCTGGCGCAGCCGGCTGACGCTCTCGTAGAGGACGCCCTTGGCATCGGCGAGGTTTCCGGCGAGGACCTGCTGTGAGACCCGCGCGTGCCGCGCCAGCCAGCTCTGGCGCCACTGATTCTCGACCTGCGGCAGCAGGATCGCCTTGACATGCAGGACATAGCCGACCTGCAGGCGGGTGTCGACCTGCAGCCGGTCGATCTCGGCGCTGACCTCGGCCCAGGCGGGCTCCGTCGACAGGATCTGCACCAGCGCCGACTCCGGCCGGCGCGTCTCGGCGGCATAGAGGTCCCAGGCAAAGGCGCGCCGCTCGATGGCGGCGGGGTCGGTGACGGTTCCCAGGAGGGCGTCGTAGGTGCCGGCCGGGATGTCGTAGCGATAGCATGACTCGTTGAGTTTGCGGGTGACGTCGTCGTTGGTGAGGAAGGTGGCGACCAGCCGCGAGGTCGAGCGCGCGTCGAGGAGGCTGGCGAGGAAGCCGAGGAGGAAGCCCTGCGTCTCGAGCCGCTCGTCGCCGGGGACGGGGGTGCGTCCGGCGTAGTGGGCGCCGATGGCCAGGAGGGCCTCGCGGCAGCCCATGAAGCGGAAGAGCAGTCCCTGAATGCGCTCGGTCTCGTCGCTGCTGAAGTGGCCGCGGCGGTCGACGATGACGAGGCGCCGCAGGAGGTTCATCGCGTCCTCCTGCTGACGCAGCTCGCCGGCGATGGCGGCGAGGCGTTCGCGGTCGGCGTCGATCTCCTGGCGGGTCAGCGGCACGGCCTTCGCCGGTGCCGCGATCGCCTCGGACGCCGGTCGCGCCGGCGCCGCGCCGGCACCGGCGCGGTGGCGGGCGCAGCCCGCCCAGCACAGTGCGGCCGCGCCCGCCGCCGTCATCAGGATGACCAGGATGGCTCGGCGCGGGTGTCGTCGCATGGCGGTGCAGAGTCCTCGGAGTGTCATCGGTGTGCCTGCCCTCGGCGGCGGCTCGGGCCGCCAGGGGCATACTCTACCCCGCCACGGCGCCGCTGCCCGCCCGCCGCCGGGGGCGGCCCGGGCTGTTAGAAAGTCCGGTTCTGGCACCCCTCCAGGGTGCATGGCGTGCAACGGGCGGTTCCGGGGGTCGTACTCCGCACGACCCCCGGCTACGATCTGGCACCCCTCCAGGGTGACCGAGAGGACGCTGACGCG
>JAAYZO010000693.1 GCA_012514865.1 Lentisphaerota bacterium
CCCGTCTGACCCGTCTGACCTGTCTGACCCGTCTGACCTGTCTGACCCGTCTGACCTGTCTGACCGCGCCAGACGGTCCGGACCGCGTCAGCGCACCTCGTTGACGATGGTGGTCAGGACGCGCAGGCTGCGCTCCCAGTCCGAGTCGAAGCCGCCTTCGGGTTCGAAGGACATGCAGCCATCGAAGTCGGCCTGGCGCATGGTGTCACGGATGCGCCGGTAGTCGACGATGCCCTCGCCGATCGGGCAGTAGCGGAACGGCCGCGGGGTATGGTCCGGCGCCGAGACGAAGGCCTTGACGTGGACGTGGACCACGTAGGGGGCCAGGCGTTCGGCAGCGCGGTGCGAGTCGCAGCCGGCGAGGACGAAGTTGCCGCCGTCGAAGGTCAGGCGCAGGTTGGGGCGGTTGGCCAGGCGCAGGCAGGCCAGGAGTTCGTCGTCGGTGTGGCACATCTTGCCGGCGTTCTCGATCGAGAGCGTCAGGCCGGCCGCGCCGGCGAGGTCGGCCGCGGCGCCGAGGCCATCGGCATAGCGCCTGAGGGCCTCGTCGCCCTGGTTGTTGTGCTGACCGCCGTGGCTGAAGAGCTGCGTGAGGCCGAGGGTGCCGCAGGCGTCGATGCCGCGCCGGATGGTGTCCAGGGAGGCCTTGCGCACGGCCGGGTCGGGGCTGACCAGGTCGGTCGGCACGCAGTAGATGCTCGGCTTGAGGCCGAGGTCGGCGAGGAGCCGCTGCACGCCGGGGACCGTCTCGCCGACGGCCGTGAGCATGCGGTCGAAGAGGTCGACCTTCTCCAGGCCGCAGGCGCGCCAGCGCTCGAGGGCCTTGCGCCAGTCCCAGGGCTGGCCGTCGGGCCCGCGGTCACTCATGAGCATGATGCCGATATCCATCGCAAGACCTCCGCCATGCCTGTACGCCCGCCGCATCGGCACGGCGGCGCCGCAACCGGCGCCGCCGCTCGACACTCCACTCAGCCCATCTGCTCGATCAGCTTCAGGATCGCCTTCGGCTGACCGAGGACCTTCTTGAAACCCGCGACATAGCGCTTCATGAGGTCCATGGTGTTCGGCGGGTGCACCGCCGCCAGGTAGGCGTGCTGGGCGATGAAGCGGATGGTCTCCGGGTAGTCGTCGCCGCGGTAGGTGATCTTGCGGCCGTAGAACCCGCAGGTCCACGGGCAGCCCTTGCCGTAGCCCTGCATGTCCTGGAAGACGTCCTGGGCGGGCACCGGCACGCGCTGCCACTGTCCGAGGCCGATGCCTTCGGCGGCGAGGGCCTTCTGGACGGCCGCCTTGTACTTGGCGAGGGGCACGTCGAGGCCGAGTTCCTCGGGGCGGAACTCGACGATGTAGCTGAAGTAGACCGGCTCGCGATTCGGCGGGGTGTACGGCCCCTTGAGGCCGGGGATGTTGGCCAGCTCGGCGGTCAGGTAGGCAGCGAACTCCTTGCGGCGGTTGTTGTTCTCGTCGAGGTGACGGAGCTGCGACCGGCAGAAGGCATTGACGAACTCGTGGCTGCGGTACATCCAGCCGAGGCCGTAGGCGTTGTACTCGCGGTCCTTGCCCTTGACGACGACCTCGCCGAATTCGCGCAGCTTCGACGCGACCTCGTAGGCCTGGTCGTTGTTGGTGACGAACAGCCCGCCCTCGCCGCTGGAGAGGTTCTTGCTGCGGTTGGTGCTGAAGCCGCAGGTATCCTCGATGGTGCCGACCTTACGGCCGTCGCACTTGGCGCCGTGGGCCTGGCAGGCATCGCCGATGACGTAGAGGTTGTGCTTGCGCGCCACCTCCATGACCGGGCCCATGTCCGCGGCCATGCCGTGGATATGCACCGGCAGGATGGCCTTGGTGCGGTCCGAGATCTTCGCCTCGATCGCCTTCGGGTCGATGCACCACGAGCCCGGCTCGATGTCCACGAACACCGGAATGGCATTGTGATGCAGCACCGCGGCGGCCGTCGACCAGTAGGTGAAGGCCGGCACGATCACTTCGTCGCCGGGGCCGATGCCCAGCGAGGCGACCGCCATGTGCAGGGCACTCGTGCCGCTGTTGGTCACCAGGCAGTGCTTCACACCGAGCCACTGGGCGAACTCCTTCTGCAGGGCCACGGCGTTCGGCGCCGAGGTGCCATGCAGGATGTTCGAATCAAAGACCGCCATCACCGCGTCGCGGTCCTCCTGCGACAGCGGCGGCCAGGTCTGCACCATGCCCGCGGGCACCGTCCGTTCGCCACCGAAGACAGCCAGGTCGTTCATGGTCCACTGCTCTCCTCTGTGCCAGCGCGGCCTCTTGCCGGCGCCAGGCGGCCTGCCATCGTCCTGAGTTGAGATGCTGCGCTCCGCCGTTGGCGTCCGCACGACGCCGCCGGCCCAGGCTCAAGCTACCGTGTCGGCAACCGTAGTCAAGGCCAGCCTTGCCGGATCCAGGGCTGTTCGAAAGTCCGGTTCTGGCACCCCTCCAGGGTGCATGGCGTGCAACGGGCGGTTCCGGGGGTCGTACTCCGCACGACCCCCGGCTACGATCTGGCACCCCTCCAGGGTGACCGAGAGGACGCTGACGCG
>JAAYZO010000694.1 GCA_012514865.1 Lentisphaerota bacterium
CCTGGCCAAGGTGCCCGTGCATGTGGCCACCGACCTCTCGCCCGAGCAGGTCAGGGCGTACCGGATCGCCGACAACAGGACCGGCGAACTGGCCGAGTGGGACTTCGACCGCCTGCGCATCGAGATCGGTGACCTGCAGAGCGCCGACTTCGACCTCGGCGTGCTGGCCTTCGACCAGGACGAGCTCACGCGCCTGCTCGAGGGCGAGCACGGCGCGGTGACCGACGGCCAGACCGACCCGGATGCCGTGCCCGAGCCGCCCGACGAAGCGGTGAGCCGTCGCGGCGAGGTCTACGCCCTGGGCGAGCACCGGCTGATGTGCGGCGACTCGGCCAGCGCTGCGGACGTGGACCGTCTCCTGGGCGGCCAGCCGATCCACCTGGTCAACACCGACCCGCCGTACAACGTGAAGGTCGAGCCGCGCAGCAACAACGCCATCGCGGCGGGGCTGTCCTCGTTCCCGGCGGCCAACGCCATCGAGGCGTCCGACGCGCACGGGATGCACCACCAGGGCTTCGACCTGGCCCGCGACAAGTCCAAAGCGCACCCGACGCACGCGAAGCTGCGGCCGAAGGACCGCCCGCTGGAGAATGACTTCGTGAGCGAGGAGGAGTTCGACCGGCTCCTGGACGCGTGGTTCGGGAACATCGCCCGCGTGCTTCTGCCCGGGCACATCGCGTACATCTGGGGCGGCTACGCCAACCTCGGGAACTACCCGCCGTTCCTGAAGAGGCACGACCTGTACTTCAGCCAGGCCATCGTATGGGACAAGATGCACCCGGTGCTGACCCGGAAGGACATGATGGGAGCGTTCGAGCTGGCGTTCTATACCTGGCGGCTGGGGGCAGCCCACCGCTACTTCGGCCCCGCCAACGCCACTGACCTCTGGCACGTGAAGAAGGTGACCCCGCAGAAGATGGTCCACCTGACCGAAAAGGCCGTCGAGCTGGCGGTGCGCGCGATCCAGTACTCGTCGCTGCGCGGGGAGAACGTTCTGGACCTGTTCGGGGGCTCGGGCTCGACGCTGATCGGCTGCGAGCAGACCGGCCGGCGGGCGTTCCTGATGGAGCTCGATGCCCTCTATACCGACGTCATTCGGCGGCGTTGGGCCGAGTTCGTGCACGGCGAGGGCTGTGACTGGGTGAAGCTGACTCCGGTGGTCGACGGTACGGCGGCGGCCGCCTCCGCACCCGCCCCGGTCGCGGAGTCCGTGCCGTGACCTACCTGGCCAGCGCCTATACCCACCCGGACCCGGTGGTGCGCGAGCAGCGCTTCCGGGAAGCCTGCCGCCATGCGGCCACCCTGATGCGCGAGGGCGAGATGGTCTACAGCCCCATCGCGCACAGTCACTGCATCGCCCGCTTCGGGCTGCCCGTCGACTGGGGCTTCTGGGCGGCGCACAGCCGGGCGATGCTGGCGCGCTGCGACCGGCTCGCGGTGCTGGAGCTGGACGGCTGGGAGACCTCGGTCGGCGTGCAGCACGAGATCGAGATCGCCCGGGCCATGGGGATCCCCGTGCGCCATATCGCGCCCGAAGCGAACACCCCGGCGGGTGCCGGGGCGTAGGAGAAGCGTGGATGTGTTCTGCGATCTTCGATCAGTCCTTCAGCGCGAACCGGCCCCGTTCGGTCTTGCGGAAGCGTGCGGCCTCGCCCTTGGTGGTGATCTCGCGCAGGATGGCGGCGTAGAGCGTGCGGTCGGGAGTTTTGCCGCCCCGGCGCGGGGTCCACAGGCCCTGGGCACGGGCCTGTTCGACCATGTCCCTGCACTGCATGGGTCCCTCGGCCCGCCCCAGCAGGTGGACGGCGGCGTCGAGCAGGCCCATGGTCCCGCCCTCGGCTTCGGTCCCCTCGCTCCGCTCGCCGGCGGCCTGTGCCTCCGGTACAGGCGGGGCAGCCCCCTCTGCCGGCTCCACGGCCGGCGCCTCGACAGTCGCGGCTGCCTCGCCCGCCTCGGGGGCCTCCGGGGGCGCGGCGGCGGGTTCGGTCGCCGGGGCCGGGGCCTCGGCGGCCCCGGTCTCTCCTCCCACCCGGGCGACGAACCGCTCCGGGTCACGGATGGCCATGGTGCGTCCGGTGTGCGTCTCGACCTGCCAGCCGCCATCGGCACTCGCGCCCGCGACTCTCACCACGACGGCGTTGCGGCCCACCCGGCAGGTGTAGCTGGCCCCGATTCTGATCTCTTCGCTCTGCATGGTCTCGGCCTCCTGTGCTCTGCTGCCTCCTGCTTCGCCGCGGTCGCCGCCTCTGCCCTCAGGAGCGGGTGCCCCCGAGGGCGGGAGGCGGCATGCCGGTCACTCGTCTGCGCCTTCGAGGCGCTCGATCCACTCATCGAGGTTGAAGCTGCGGTCGAGGAATCCGTGGTCGGCCCCGGCGAGGACCCTGGCGTGGTCCACCCAGTAGGCCTGCGCGTGGCGGTCGCCGGTCGCCTCGGCGACCTCCGCGGCCAGGCCGATGGCGGCGCGCACCAGCATCTGGGCCAGGCGCAGGCGCCCGCGGTGGCCGGCCCGGTCCGGGTCGTAGGCCCCGATTTCGTCGTGCAGGTCGTTCAGGTCGGTGTGCATCGTCAGTCTCCTGTCGTTCCGGTTTCAGGCCATCCTGGCGGCGACGGCCTTCTCGATCTTCCTGCCGGCGGCCTCTTCGTCGCTGTCGCCCGTCAGGAACACCAGGGTCTCCCTGAGGTTCTGGCTGATCTGGTCCAGGTCCCCGGGAAACCCCCAGTTCCGCGGGTCGCGGGCGGCCTCGCGGGCGTGGTCGTCGAGCTGGCTCTGGAGGAGCCCGATCATCGCCTCGATCTCGCGGCGGCGGATCTGGTAGGTGGCGGCGGCGGTCTCGCGGGCGGCCTTCTTCATCGTCGTCTCCGATTCGTTCTTGTGGTCTGTAGCGCGTTGCGCGCGAAGTATTTACAGTGTACAACATGTCATGAGGCAGCGCCCGCAGCAAGTCGACTCCAGCGAGAATCGGTCGATTCTGGAGCGAATCCCCGATGACTGCCGCGACACCCTCCAACGAACCCCGCATTACCGCGCTCGCGCCCGCCAGGGCGGCGGAGATCCTCCGCCGCTCCGGCGCCCGTCACGCCACGCCCGAGGCCATCGAGGCGGACATCGCGGCGGGGGCGCCGGTCAACGGCGACGGGACGGTGAACCTGATCGAGTACGCGGCGTGGCTGGTCGGGAGGATGGCCGATGGCGATTGACCCGTCCAGGCTGAAGCCGTCCGACGTCACGCGGCTCCTGAACTCGACGCCGCTGGGGACGGTCCTCGACGACCGCCAGCTCTACCGGCACCGGCAGCGCGCGGGTTTCCGCATCTCTCCGGACGGCCGCACGATCAGCCTGTTCAAGTACCTGGCCTGGCTGGTCGACGGGCGCCACGGCCCGCAGCCGGAGGCGGCGCCGCGCGACTACGAGGCGGTGAAGGAGGCGGCCCGGGCCCGGAACGCGGCGCTGTCGGCGGCCGGCCGCGATATCGGGGAACTGCCTGAGGTGGTCGACCCGGAGCGGCGCGAGCGCTGCCG
>JAAYZO010000695.1 GCA_012514865.1 Lentisphaerota bacterium
GGTGTTGCTGACGTTGCAGGCGTGGACGTGGTTGTAGTTCACGCCGATGCCGCGCAGGAGGTCGGGAGCCGAGGGGCAGACGTAGGCCTTGTCGTCGGTGATGTAGGGCTTCATCAGGGTCCACCACTGGATGCACGACGTACCGCGGGTGCAGCCGTTGATGCCGTAGACCACGAGCATCTCGGCGTTGTCGTTGGCGTACATCATGTGGCCGAGGCTGACCTGCTTGAGGTTGGAGATGCAGGAGATCTGTCGGGCCTTCTCGCGGGCCTGCGAGAGCGCCGGCAGGAGCATCGCCGCCAGGATGGCAATGATGGCGATGACGACCAGCAGTTCGATCAGCGTGAAGCGGCGTGAGTGCATCGGCGGGTCCTCCCGGTGCGACGCCTGGCGGCGTCTGTTCTGGCACAAGCCGCGATACGCCTCTCACGGTATCCGCGGCCATAGGCCGTAGCGTTGGGTCTGTGACCTGCTGGTTCGCTGACGCCACCCGCCGGCCTGCGGATCATGCACCCGGCGCGCCGCCTGGCGTGGCGCGGCGGTCGCGCCGGGTGTGTCGGACGGGATGATCAGAGGGCGATCGGGGCGGCCTTCTTCGTGGCCAGGGAGGTCTCGACGGCCTCCATGATGGCCTGGACCTCGAGGGACTCCTCGAGGCTGACGGGGGCGGTGCCGGTATCGAGCCAGCGCTTGATCTCGATGAGGAGGTTGTAGTAGAGCACGTCGCCGGTGTTGTCGAAGTAGATGACGTCGCCGCCGTTCTGGATACGGCCGCCGTACTTGTAGCTGCCGCGGCTGTACTCGGCGATGCCGCGGCGGTTGTTCGGGTAGGAGACCACGGCGACGACGCCGGCGGCGTCCTCGACGGCAGTGACGCTGGTGGCGCCGACGCCCATGGCGGTGACGAGCATCTCGGTGACATGGCAGCCGTACCAGACCACGTCACTGCCGGCAGCGGCCTTGCCGAGGGCGCCGAAGACATTGCAGAAGGTCGGCGGCGCGGTCATCTGCTGCTTGGCGGCGACGAGGCGGCGGATGAAGCGCAGGGAGGAGGAGCTCCAGACCTTGGTGTTGTGACGGTGCGCCAGCTCGATCATGGCGCGGCCGTCGGCGAGGTTGGCGGCCAGGGGCTTGTCGACGAAGACGGGCAGGCCCAGTCCGGCGACCTGGCGGAAGAAGTCCAGGTGCAGCGCCGGGTCGTTGATCTCGAGGAACAGCGCGTCCATGCCCGCGGCCAGCTCAGGGACGGTCTTCTTCATGGTGACGCCGAGGGCCTCGAGGTCGGCCTGGCGCTGGTTCTGGCCGTCTTCATTCTGGAAGGGCGACGGGAAACGCATGGCGTTGACGATGCGCAGGCCCTCGACCTTCTGCTCCGGGGGGGTGTCCTTGCCCTGGATCAGCTTGGTAAAGGCCACGGTGTGGCTGGTGTCCAGACCGATGATGCCGACCTTCAGTTCCTTGGCCATGATGCTCTCTCCAGACGGTTCAGGGTACTGCCACAAGGCGAGCGCCGCGGCGGCGCTCTCAAAGCAAGTATAGCCACGCCGGGCGGCTTGGCAACGCCCCGGCCGGCGATTTGCAGGGCTGATCGAAAGCCCAGTTCTGGCACCCTTCCAGGGTGCATGGCGTGCACTCCGCGGTTCCGGGGGGCTTAATCCGCACGACCCCCGGCTACGATCCTGCACCCCTCCAGGGTGACCGAGAGAACGCTGACGCGATCTTCGAACAGCCCTGGGCGATCTGCCCGGGTGGGCCCGGGACGGGCGCCGCGGCGGCTGCGGCGGTATGGTAGGGCGTCACGGCCGCTGCCGGGCGGCAGCCGGGCCGTGGGCTGTCGTCGATGACCACCACAGGACGCCGGACATGCTGCAGATTGAGACGCCTTGCCACGGAGCTGTACTGAATCACCGCCATGGCCGGCAGGATGCCTCCGGGCTGACGGTCCGGGTGGCCGGCCGGGCGCCGCTCGGGGCGCGGGTGAAGGTCCAGGGCGTCGAGGCCGCCCGTGCCGGGACGGCCTTCTCGGCGGAGGTGCGTCTGACGGCGCCCTGGACAACGATCACGGCCAGCCTCGAGGACACCGCCGGCGCCGCCTCGCATCAGGTGCGCGTGCTCTGGGACCGGCACTCGCGGCCGCGGTACCGCTTCAGCATCGACGACAACAGCTTCTTCCTGCGCGATCTGGTCCGGCAGGGCCACCGCTCGCTGTTCGACTGCGACTACCTCGCCGGCCTGCGCCGGCTGCACCGCGACTATGGCACGAGGTTCACCGTGAATCTCTTCCGCTTCACCCCCGAGAAGGACCTCGACCTGGCCGACTTCCCGGCGCGCTACCGCGGCGAGTGGCAGGACAACGCCGACTGGCTCCGTCTGGCCTTCCATGCCGAAGCCGAGTTCCCCGACCGCCCCTACGAGTACGCGTCGCCGCAGAAGCTGGCCGCCGACCTCGACTGCGTCGCGGCCGAGATCGAGCGCTTTGCCGGTGCGGAGGCCTACGCCCCGCCGACGGTGCTGCACTGGGGCATGTGCCAGCCCGCCAGCCTGCGGGTGCTGCGCGAGCGCGGCGTGACGGCCCTCAGCGGCATGTTCCGACTCGGCAGCCACGACCGCTATGACGTCAACTACAACCTCGACAGCCGCCGCAGTGAGTACCTCAGCCGCCACGACGCCCTCGTCGACACCGACTCCGGCATCGTCTTCAGCATGATCGACCTGATCTGCAACGGCACCCCTGTCGCCGAGACCGTGCCGATCCTGCAGGCAAGGATGGCTGACCCCGCGACGGCTGAAGTGATGGACCTGTTCACCCACGAGCAGTACTTCTGGCCGTTCTACCGCAATTACGTCCCCGACCACTTCGAGCGCCTGGAGACGGCCATCCGCTGTGTCACCGAGGCCGGCTACGCGCCGGTCTTCCTGCACGAGGGCCTCCTGGGCGGCACCCCGCCCGACGTCGCCGGCGCCTGAGCCGCGCGGCGACGGCGCGCGCCGGCGCCGGGGGAAGGGACAGCAGGGACAGCAGGGACAGCAGGGACAGCAGGGGGGCGGCGGGCGCCGTGGGCGGCGCTGACGAGTGGGCGCCACGAGCCGAGTGGCGCTCCCCGGGCGCCGCCGGCGCCCGGGGCCTGGGAGCGCCGAGCGTCGGCTCGGCTCTGCGGCGGGCGCCGTGGGCGGCGTCTGGCGCAACCTCCGATGCTGCCGCGGCCTGAAGGCACGCGGAACACTTCCGGCCAAGGCCGGAACTCTGACGGGGAGGGCTCAGAGGAAGCCCGGCGCCGTGGGCGCCGGTTGCAGCGGCGGCTGTGCCCAGCCGCCTCCACGGCCGGGACGGCCGTGCCACTCTCTGCGGGCCGGGAGTGTGGCCCGGGCGTCTCGCCCGGGGCTTTCTGCGGGCCGGGAGTGTGGCCCGGGCGTCTCGCCCGGGGCTTTCTGCGGGCCGGGAGTGTGGCCCGGGCGTCTCGCCCGGGGCTTTCTGCGGGTCGGGAGTGTGGCCCGGGCGTCTCGCCCGGGGCTTTCTGCGGGTCGGGAGTGTGGCCCGGGCGTCTCGCCCGGGGCTTTCGGCGCCCGGCCTGGCCACGGACGGCGCGCCGGCGAGACTCTGAGACCGGCCAGGGGAGTCCTTGCCGCCGCGGGGATGTCGACTTACGGTGTTGGGCATGGAGTCCGCGTCGAGATCATGCCGTACGCCGGGTGACGCCTGGTGGCGCGCCGCGTTGCGCTGTGTGGCGGCCGGCTGTCATGCGGTGGACGCCCGTGTGAGCCGGGCCGTGTCGTCCTGGCGCGAAGGCCCCGGCGCCTACGAGCTGCGCGGGGGCTGCGTCGGTTGCGGCGCCTGCTGTCGGACGCCGACGGTGCTGTTGCCGACGTTGCTGTGGCGTCTGCCGCGGCTGCGGCGGCTGGTGATCGCCTGGCATCGCGAGGTCAACCTCTTCGAGCTGATCGAGCAGGACCGCGCCAACCACGCCCTGGTCTTCCGCTGTCGGCACTTCGACCCGGTCAGCCGCCGCTGCGGCTGTTACCGGACCCGCCCGGGTCTCTGTCGGGACTACCCGCGCGGCCTGGCGCAGGCCGCCAATCCCGAGTTCTTCGAGGGCTGCGGCTACTACGCCCACTACCGCCAGGCCGAGGCCATGCGCTCGGCGCTGGCCGAGTCGGGCCTGCCGCCGGAGAAGCTGGCCGAGCTCGAGAAGCGCCTGCACCTCCGCGAGTAGCGTCGGCGGCCTTCCAGAGTGGCCCAGGCGTCTCGCCTCGTAGGAAACATCGCCCCATTGCGTTGTCGATGCCGTTGCGGCTCGTGGACGCGTTCGCGTCTGTGGACACTCGCGCTCCACACCGGTGGCGAGCGATGTTTCGTCTTGCCATATCCGGCGCGCACCGTGCGCCGGGGATCCGGCTGTAGCGGTGGCGAGTCTCGGCCGCGGCCCGGTCGGCGTCGTGGGACCTCTTGACGCGGCGTGCAATGGCCGGCGGCGGGTGGCATAGTACCCCCGGCGCCGCGCCAGGCGTCGGCCGCTGTCGGATGGAGCCTGTCTATCAGGGAGTCGCCCATGCACCGCTCTGCCTTGCCTGAACTGCCCTTTGAGCACTTTCTGAGCTTCGCCGAGGTCACCGGCTTTGTCGAGGCGCTGGCCTCGGCGGCGGGTCCGGACCTGGTCGAGCTGAGCCGCCTGGGTCTGTCTCGTGAGGGCCGCGCCCTGCATCTCCTGACGATCACGGACCGCTCGACCGGCCCGGCCTCGGCCAAGCCGGCCTACCTGATCCACGGGAACATCCACGCCGCCGAGCTCTCGGGGACGCACGCGGCGCTGTACACCGCCCGGAAACTCCTGGCGGACCACCGCGAGGGGCGTTCCGATCTCCTGCGCGAGATGGCCTTCTACATCATCCCGCGGATCAACCCGGACGGCGCCGAGTTCGTGGTCGGGACCTCCGGGTCAGTGCGCAGCCGCACGGATCGTTCGCGGCGGGTGGCGAACACCCTGTACCAGGAGGACGTCGATGGCAACGGCCTGATCCTGAGCATGCGCCAGGAGCACCCCGATGGCCCCTACGCCCTGGATCCGGAAGACCCGCGGCTGCTGGTGCAGCGCACGGTCGAGAGCCGTCCGCCGTTCTACCGCGTCTATCCCGAGGGCAGGGTGCACGCCTGGGATGGCAGCGACGCGATTGCGGTTGAGGGCCGGGGCTTCGACTGGAACCGCAACTGGTCGTTCGACTGGCGTCCTGAGCCCGAGCAGTGGGGCGCCGGCGACTTCCCGTTCAGCGAGCCGGAGATGCGCGCCCTGGCCGAGTTCCTGCACGGCCGCCCGAATCTCTTTGCGGTGCTGGGCTACCACACCGGCCCGAACGCGGTGCTGCGGCCGCCCTCGACCGGCTCCGACGGCGATCTGGACGGCGGCGACGTGGCCATGATGCACGAGCTGGCCGAGATGGGCTCCGCGCGCACCGGCTTCCCGGTGGTGCCGGTGGTCAAGTAC
Organism: Lentisphaerota bacterium; assembly: GCA_012514865.1. GTDB lineage: Bacteria > Verrucomicrobiota > Lentisphaeria > Oligosphaerales > JAFGRS01 > JAGVUW01. Next base: position 5,478 of record JAAYZO010000695.1, read on the forward strand.
CACGTCAACCGGGTTGGCCAGAAAGACATCAACCTGCGCGGGCACTTCCACAACTTCGGTTATCACCACCTCGGCCTCTTCGTCTTCGAGTTCGAGCTGGGGACCCTGGTCAACAGCGCCGGGGTCACGACCGAGGAGGTCTTCGCGACGAAGAACCAGCAGGAGTACGAGGCGGTGATGCGGCGGGTGCTGTCGTGGTGGGACCGCCAGGACCCGTCGCGGCGCGACCCGCTCTTCCACCCGTGGACGCCGTACGAGCACCCGCAGCTTGGCCGGGTCGAGATTGGCGGGATGCTGCAGCGCCATCTGGCGGGGCCGACCCTGTCGGAGCTGGCGACGATCTCGGCGGCGACGTACGAGTTCACCCTGGCGCACGCCGCCTGTCGGCCGGTGCTGTCGGTCGAGGAGGTCACCGCCGAGGTCATCGAGGGGCCGATACGGCGCCTGCGCCTGCGCGTCGCCAACCGCGGGCGTTTCCCGACGCACATCTCGGCCAAGGGCCGCTCGCTGCGGCGGCTGCAGCCGGTGCGCGTCGAGTTCACGGCGGGCCCGGGTGTCGAGAGGCTCTCGCGCGAGGGCCACAGCAACCTCGGTCACCTCGGGGGGCTGACCGACAGCCGCGTCCTGGAGTGGTTCCTGCGCGTGCCCGAGGGCGCCGGCTGGCTCTGCGAGGTCGGCATCGACGCCGGCACGGCCGGGCGGCGGCGCCTGCGCATCGCCGCCGATGGCACGGTCGAGGCCCTGCCGGTGGCGCCCTGACGGATCTTCCGCGACGGGGCGGGAACGGCCTTCTACGAAACACCGCGGCGTAGTGCTGTCGATGCCGTTGCGGCTCGTGGACGCGTTCGCGTCTGTGGACACTCGCGCTCCA
>JAAYZO010000079.1 GCA_012514865.1 Lentisphaerota bacterium
CCGGCGCCGCCGCGTCGTCATCGAAGACGCTGCGGGGCGGGAAGCCGAGGGTGCGGGCCTCCTGGATGGCCATCTCCAGGAGCTGCTGCAGCCGGTCGACGTCGGCGCAGAGGCTGTTGTCGATGATGGCCTGGGCGAAGGTCATGACGTCGGCCTCGATGTCGGCCTCGGCCATGGCGCTGGCCACGGCCCGGCAGTCCTCCTGCGAGAGGAGCCCCTCGGTCACCACATGGAAGCAGAACCACTCGAGGTCTTTGTTCATAGAAGCATCCTCAGCGCCGGTCCTCGGGGTGATTGCCGGGAGTCTCTTCGCGATCCTCGTCGAGGGCATAGCCGCGTGACTGCAGCCAGGAGGCCAGACGGCGTGACTGGTTGCCATCGACCTCGAGGACGCCCTCGTGAAAGCGCGCCCGCAGGCCGAGGCGGACGCGCACGTCGTCGGTCATCTGCATCTGCTCGAGGACATCCAGGCCGCGCAGGCCGCGCACCCGGGTGACCTCCAGGCCGCCGCGGCGTGGGGTGACCTCGATGCGGACGGCCGGCGCGCCGCCGCGCAGGGCGATCGAGCCGGCGTCCTTGAAGGCCTCCAGGAGGGCCTGGTCCTCGGGGTCGAGGCGCGGCTTGGCCGGAGCGGTCGCGCCGACGGCGGGCGGCGGTGACGCCGCCGGCCGTGTGCCGCGCCGCAGCTCGGGCAGCTTGGTACGGAGGTCGGCAAACGGGTTGACCTTGAACTCGGGCGCCGCGGGCGTGGCGGCCTTGGTCTTGGATGCGCTCTTGCGTGTCATGGCGATATGTCCTCCCAGGCTCTCCCGCCGGGCCCGTCGCCGCGGGCTAGAGGATCCGATCGACGCTGACCATGTACCCTGGGAACAGCGATTCCAGTTCGTCGCGCATGCCGAGGTTGGTGGAGAAGGCCTCGGCGACCTCGCGGTAGACCTCGATGGGCAGGTGTGCTCCGGCCGTGGCGCGGCCGTGCTCGCGGTCGAAGACGACAAAGGCGAGTCGGCCGTCGGCGGGGTCGCTCGAGAAGTCGTAGAGGAGCCGTTGCCGCACCGGATCGAGACGGGCGGAGCCGCCGGGCGTCTGGTAGAGCTGGTACTTGATGTACTCGATGATGCGGTCGTCGAAGCCGCGTTCGTGCAGGGCGATCTTCTCGATCAGGGCGCTGCGGTCGGTGACCAGCCGGCATGACGGCGGCACCTGGCCGCTGGCCTGGGTGAAGATCTCGGCGGTCACCGCCTGCATGCGCCGCTCGCATTCCGGCCACTGGGCCGGGTCGGCCTCGGCGATGAAGTAGACCATGAAGCGACCCTCGTCATCGCGGTAGAGGATCGGCACATCGAGGACAAAGGCGGCCTGGCAGGCCTCGCAGGTGACCCGGTTCAGCTCGCCCTTGAAGAGGCGCTTCAGGTCGCCGCTGCGCGGCCGCAGGACGGTGACCGGCTTCACCGCCACCGGCGCCTCGCACTGCGGGCAGTCGACCACCCGGGGCTGCTCCGGGCTCGCTTCCGGACCGCTCTGGCTCTGGCGCGTTCTTGGCATCATGCTTTCCTGATATGGGGGTTCGCCGGTACGTCCTCGGAGGAGGCCTCCGGCGGCCGTGAGGCGCCCCGCGTGCGCGATGGCCCGCCCGGCACTATCGCCGAGGAATATACCGCGGCGTGGGCAGGGGAACCAGCCCGCGGCGAGGCGACGCAGGGCGGTTTCGGCGTCCGGCTCTGGCACCCCTCCAGGGTGCGTGGTTCGTGGATTCGTGGTTCCGGGGGTCGCGGCGCGCGACCCCCGGCTACGATCTGGCACCCCTCCAGGGTGGCCAGATGCGCGCTGACGCGGTCGTCGACCAGCCCACGGCGACGCGACGCAGGGCGGTTTCGGCGTCCGGCTCCGGCATTGCCAGGCCGCGGCCGTGGCGTGACAATCCGTCAGATGACGTAGCGGACGCCGGGGACCTTCGAGAGGGCGTAGGTGAGCTGGTCGAGGGTCAGGCGGTCGGGGATCTGCACGGTGACGGTGTAGGTGACGTAGCGCCCGGTGGAGGAGGTATTTCCCGCCGAGGGGGCGGCGGTGAAAGCGAAGGCCCGGAGGACCTCCTGGATCTTCGCCGGGATCTCGGCCGCGTCGGCGCGGGCCAGGATCTTGCCCTGCCAGTCCAGGGGGAACTGCAATCCGGTCTGGGCGTCCGCATCGGCACTCATGCTCACGATCTCCGGGTGGCCGCAGGGGGCGTGGTGTTACGGGGTGCTGTCGAACGCCGGGGCGCCACGGGGCGCTCGGGGGGCGGTGGCGCGGGCCGCTTCGTCAGGGCCGGACGTACGGGTTATCGGCGACCTCCTCGCCGATCTGGGTGGCGTCGCCATGGCCGGGATAGACCGCCGTCTCGGCCGGGAGGGTGTAGAGCACGGCCCGGATCGAATGACGCAGGTCGGCGCTGCTGCCGCCGGGCAGGTCGGTACGGCCGACGCTGCGCCGGAAGAGGGTATCGCCGGAGAAGAGGAGGGCGCCGGACGGGCAGTGGAAGCAGACGCAGCCCGGAGTGTGTCCGGGTGTGTGCAGGACACGCAGATCCAGACCGCCGAGATCCGGGAGATCGTGCACGGCATCCGGGAGATCCACGACGGCGGGAATCCACGGCGGGATGGCGTTGTCGCGGTGGCGGTAGAGTTCGCGGTCGGCGGCGTGGAGGTAGACCGGCACGCCGGTGCGGCGGCAGACCGCGCCGACGGCGCCGATGTGGTCGACGTGGGCGTGGGTCAGGAGCACCGCGCGCAGGGTCATGCCGGTGGCGGACAGGGCCTCCAGCGCCTCCAGTACGAGCTCGGCGTCGCCGCCGGGGTCAATGACCACCCCGGCGCCGGTGCTGTCATCCCATACCACGCAGCAGTTCACCTGCAAAGGCCCGACGGGGAAGGCCCTGACCTGCACAGCCATGCTGATATCCTGTCTGGATCGGGGTTGAGCGGGACTGCCGCCGGGGCTCGCCATCGACGGCCTGCCGGAAGCCAGTTCGCGGCCGCCGGCACGAGAAGCGCATACTATAGTCTCTCGCGGCGCGGCCGCCGGATGGAGTCGCGTTGCCGTCAGTCCTCGTACAGAAGCACGACCGGCTTCCAGAGGCCGCCGGCGCCGCCGCTGTCGTGGACGCGCACGGCCAGGGTCTGCGTCGTCCCCGGCTTGAGGATGCCCGTGAGGTCGACCCGGCGCGGCTTCTTCCAGAGGTCCGGATCGTCGCTGGCGGCGAAGAGCGACTCGTGGACCATCGCCCCGTCGACGTAGAGCCGGAATGACTCGTCGACGGCGCCGAACTCGATGGCGAGGCGTTTGCGGCCAGCCCAGGCGGCGGGTACCTCGAGCCGGCAGCGGTACCAGGCGAGGCCGTCGTAGCCGGCCCAGCCCTGGGTCTCCCAGGCATTCAGGCTGGAGATCGTCTTCCAGGCGGCGTCATCGAAAGCGGCGGCCTGCCAGCCGTCCTGGTCGCCGCGGTCGTCGGGGTCCGTCTGGAAGCGCCAGGTCACGAGCCGCGTCAGCTCGTTGGGGCGCGGCAGGGACTCCTCGATGCCGCCGCCGTAGAGCCGCCGGTGGGTGGTGCTGCGGGCTTCGCGCCAGTAGACGTGGTGCAGGCCGAGGGTCCAGTCGTCGAGGTGCTGCCTGAAGAACGTCTGTTTCTCCTGGAGCAGGGCGGTGACGCGCGCGGTGGTCTCGGGTGAGCCGCGGTGGTCGGCGACAGCCCGGCGGAGGTCGCGCTGGATGCGGGCGTAGTCGAGGGCCGTCTGGCAGGCCGCGAGGCGTGCCAGGACGCCCTCGTCGCCGGCCGCCGCGGTGCGGGCCGCGGCCAGGAAGCCGCGCAGTTCGCTCAGGACCTCGTCGTTGTAGAAGACCGCGGTCATCTCATGGAAGCCGCGGTCGCGGTCGTGGTCGGCATTGGGGTCGCGGTAGGCGGCGATGTCGCGGGTGAGGGCCTCGAGGCGGTCCCAGTACTGCCGCATCGGCGCGACGGCCGGGCCGTAGGCCGCCGTGAGGAACTCGTCGAGCAGGGCGTCGACGGAGCGGGTCGGGTCCCAGAGCAGGCCGGTGAGGACGTAGAAAATCGGCGCCTGGGCGGCGTACTGGTGCGTCATGCTGTCGAAGTCGGTGCCAAGCATGCCGGTGCGGAAGCACTCCTGGATATCGCGGCCGAGGTCGCGGGCGTAGTTCAGCGGGAAGCCATGGCCGACGAGGAGGAGATTCGGGCGCAGGAACAGCTTGCAGCCGGTGGCGCTCCAGCCGGCCCAGTCGCGGCGGCTCTGCTCGTTGTACTCGGCGTTGAGGTAGTTGAAGCCGACGTAGGCGATGACGACGCGCGGCGAGAGCTTCTCGCGCAGGGGCGGGTGGTTGTAGTTGCTGTAAGCGTAGGCGCCGATGTAGCGTCCGGGGCAGCGGTCGCCGAGTCGCAGCGCGATCTGGTTCCAGTGCCAGACCATGCGGTCGCTCAGGGACGGGTACTGGAAGTTCTGACCCGGGTAGTTCATCTCGGTGGGCAGGCCCTCGGGCGGGTCGAGGGCCTTGCAGGTCGGGCACATGCAGTAGCCGCGGCTGTCGTTGGGGCAGGCGCTGAAGCTGAGGGCATCGGGGTTTTTCTCGAGGTACTCGATGCCGCGGGCGGCGATGAAGTCGAGCAGTTCGGGGTTGGTCTCGCAGAGCTTGGCGCGTTCGAGATTCGGGTAGGGCTTCTCGGGGGTGACGCGGGTGCCGTCGGGCATCATCGCGAACCACTCCGGGTGCTCCTTGCCGTAGTCACGCAGCCAGTTGTTGTAGGCGTGCCCGAAGCGGAAGTTGGCGCGTCGGCCGAGGCGCCGCCGCGCCGACCAGGCGGTGTACTCCGTCCCCAGCCGCGCCGTCATCTCCGGGGTCATCCCGAGCTTGCCCACGGCGTTGTCCCAATCGCGCAGGCCGGGGCGGATGTGCCGCTGGATCAGCGGCGGCTGGAAGCGCCGGTCGCCGTCGGGGATGACCACGTCCGCGCGGCGCGGCACCACCGTGCCGGTGGCGCCCGGCCAGAGCCAGCGCACGCCGAGGTCGCTCTCGAGGAAGCCATAGACCGCATACAGCGTCCCGATGGCGCGGTCGGCGGTCGCCGGGACGCGGTTGCGGTCGTCGCGGTCGCCGCCGAGGAGGAACAGCCGTGTGCCGCTGCAGCGCACGACCATCGCCTCGGGATCGAGGCTGGCGGTGTCCAGGCCGGCGGCGCGACTCTCGGCGGTGTCGCCGACCAGCACCCGCGGGCGCGCATCGGCGCCGTCGAGGGCGCTCTCGACGACCACGGGCAGGGCGGTGCCGGTCATGGCCGTGAGGTGCTCGTTGAGCTCGGCGACGGCATGGCGGACCACGCCCGTCGGCCTTTCGGCCGTCACGATCACCGCCAGCGGCCGGCCCGCATCGTAGAGCGTCACGGCCCCGGCGGTCCAGCCCGCCCAGCCGATGATCAGGGTCACGACGATACGCCAGGTCGCCTGTCCGCAGTGCATGGTGTCGCTCCCGGGTTGGTCCTGCCCACACTATGGCGCCGCGGCCCGCTCGGCGCCAGCCGCCCGGCCGCTCGGCCAGGGCTGATCGAAAGTCCGGTTCTAGCACCCCTTCAGGGTGCGCGGTTCGTGGGTTTGCGTTTCCGGGGGTCGTGCTCTCGCGCGACCCCCGGCTACGGTCTGGCACCCCTTCAGGGTGGCCAGATGAGCGCTGACGCGATCGTCGATCAGCCCTCGGCGGCGCGGCGGGCCGGCCGGGTTGCCTTTTGGGGTGCGCGTCCTTACATTCCC
>JAAYZO010000696.1 GCA_012514865.1 Lentisphaerota bacterium
CGCTCCAGGGTTCGTCCGACACCTGCGTCACGGCCTTGTCGAACCAGCCGCGCGCCTTGAAATGCCGGACGACGGCGCGGAGGTAGTCATCGGCCATCCGTTCCGGATCGTCGGCGACGAAATCCTCCTCGGCGCCGGTAGCCTCATCGACGATCACCGCATGCGGCTGCCACGACTTTTCCGGTTTGAGGAAGAAATTCGTTCCCAGCCGGTCGATGTACAGGACATTGGCCCCGGCCTCGATCGACGCCTTCCAATAGGGATCAATCCCCGAGAAATCAAACGTGACGTTCCCGCCGGTATCGCGCCGCAGCCGGATCAGGCGCGGCATCAGGTCGCCGCGGGGCGAGGGCGCCATCTGGTAGCGGCCCAGGATATCGGCAAACTCCCGGTAGAGTTCAACGGAAAAGAATGCGCCTTCCAAACGATGGCCGTAGTAGGTCCGGGGCCGGTGCACCCAGAACCAGAAACTCGACCGCAGGCTCCTGAACCGGGGCAGTTCGAAATCGAAAACCGTGACCCCCAGGCGCATGGACAAGGCCTGTCCGCGCTCATTGGCGAACGTCACGCGACCCATGTAACGACCCGGTTTCTGGCCGGGCGCCGCGAAGACGGTCAGCATGACGGGTTGCAGATCGTGCTGCCCGTAAGCCACGGAATTCGTCGGGTACAGGATATCGGGCCAGGCGCCGGACCGCGTCCCCTTCCCCGTGTCGCCGACCTGGATGTACCCCACTTCGGCAAACTCGATCCGCCCGGCCGGAATGACGGCGCCGGCATCGTCCGCGTGCACGAGGTCGGTCGCGGAGCAAACCAGGCGCCCCGGGCGGTCGCCGAGGCGCAGAATGACAAACTGAGCACTCTCGTACTCGTTGGCCGCCAGCCCGATCTCGACCTGGTCGCCCAGACTGCCGGCGAACACATCGTCGCGGAAGACCTTGTCGGTCGGATGGACGACGCCGACGCAGAAATCGAGATCCTTCACGCCCGTCTTGACGGCCCAGACGGCGGGGGCCAGTTCGTTGGCGTAGCGGCGGCGCAAATCCCGGATTTGTCCCGCCAAATCCTGTGACCGGACGATATTCGCGTTCGGGTCGCCCCCCGGGGCATCGATCAGGGTTAGCTGGCGACGCGCCGCTTCCAGCCGCCCGCCGAACGCCTCCACGAGTGTCCGGTAATCCTCTAGCCGGCCGATGGCGGCGAACTGATTCGAAAGCGTCTCCAGAGCCAGTCGCTGGTCGCGTGTCGCGGTCCGCAAGTCGTAGACGTTGGTCGCGGCCGACCCCGCGAAGATGGTCGTCGCCATCCGTTCCCAGGCGACCCTGAGCGAGATCCGCTTGGCGCCCCCGCCGGCGATCGCGTAGGTGAATGCGATCGGCCGGGTCTCGCCGGGCGCCATCGTGAATGCCGCGTCCAGGCAGTCGGTCGTTTCCCGGGGTGGTTCCCACAGCCGATCCCGCTGCGCCTCGGTCAGTTCCTCGGGGGCATGCAGGGTCTCGACCAGTTGCGCGGCCACCCGCACCGAC
>JAAYZO010000080.1 GCA_012514865.1 Lentisphaerota bacterium
CCGCGAGGTGGAGCGTGCACTGCTTGCCACTGGGACTCCGTTCAGTGCTTGCCTCACCGGCAAAGCCAAGCGGCTCCTTGTCCACTCGCGCAGGGTCCAACACACCCAGAAGTCCTTCTCGACGTTGGCCGCACGCGGGCCGCCGCGACGCTGTACCTCCTCGCAGGCCGAACGCCGGTCTTCGGCGGGAAGCTTGATGAAGCTGTCCATTACGGCTTCCCCTCCGGTTGCGCCACTCTGCGCATGATGTCGGCAATCCAGGCGGGGGCGTAGGCCAGGTCTTGGAGGAGCTGGGCCTTGTCGGTGTCGGAGAGATTGCGCCGAAGGATGTGGATCATCCGTTCGTCAACGTAGCGGCGCCCGATCCAGCGCAGCGCCTGGATGACACTGCCGCTGACGCGGCCGGCGGTCGCCATGTGGCGTGGAGACGCATGCCTGAGTTCGATCTGCATTGCGCCAAGCTGCACCCGGCGGGAACGTCCGTCGGTGAGGTAGACTGCCCTCATCGGCACCTGATCCGAGAGGCCAAGCCCATTGGCCGCGGCGGCGCCGGTGGGCTGGATGCGTGTCCCGTCCCGACTGGCCAGGGCCTCGGCCACGGCGTCGCTTGGGGCGCTGAGCCGACCCAGCAACGGGTGGTCCGTGGGCATATCATACAGCCCACGCGTGATTCTGCGGATCGTCCCGGCGCGGCTCTGCCGGGACAGAGCCTGGTCGACGGCGGCGCGACTCCCAAGGTCGAGCAAGTCGGCCGCGCGGAATACCTTGCCGGGACTCCGGTCGCGGAATCGGGCCAGGATCCGGGCATCAATGGACTGTGCGTGCTTTCCCATGTTTTGTCAGAATAGTTATATCACACTTCTGACAATTCAAGCGCTTTCCTCATCGGAGTCACGCCGCCCCGCGCCGGCCGAGAGGATGGAGCCGAGTGACTCCCTCACCTGCCGCGAGCTCTCCAGCCAGGCCGCCAGGGCCTCTGCCAGGTCGGGTCGACTCGCGTCGCCGGCCGTCGTTGCGGTCGCGGTCGCCGGGCTGATGTAGAGCGGGATGCTCAGGTTGCCGTCGTGGGCACGGATTTCCGCAAGCGGCACGGCGCGGCAGAACCCGGCTTCGTCCTGAAAGGCACGGTAAGCCTTGACGATACGCCCGATGTGCTCGTCGGTCAGGAAACTCTGGGCGCGTTCGCGGGTGACCTCGTTGACAGCGTTGATGAGGAGGACGCGGCCGCGGCGCTCCTTGGGCTTGGCTGTGCGGCAGATAGCGACGCAGGCCTCCATGGGCGAGTTGTAGAACAGGTTCGGGCCCAGGCCGAGCACGCACTCGATCAGGTCGGCTTCGATAAGCTTGCGCCGCATCTCGGCCTCCTCCTGGCGGAAGAGGACACCGTGCGGGAAGAGGATGGCACAGCGTCCGATCTGTGCGGCCAGGCTGCAGAGGATGTGCTGCCAGAAAGCGTAGTCGGCCCGGCCCTGCGGCGGGGTGCCGTAGAGGTTGCGGCCCCAGGGGTCGGAGGCGAAGGCGTCGCGGTCCCACTGCTTGATCGAGTAGGGGGGATTGGCCAGCACCACGTCGAAGCGCCGCAGGCGGTCATGCTCGACGAACTTGGGATCGGCGAGCGTGTCGCCGCGCTCGATGCGGAAGTCCTCGATGCCGTGCAGGAAGCAGTTCATGCGGGCGATGGAGGAGGTCATCAGGTTCCGCTCCTGCCCGTACAGGCGGACGTTGCGCCACTCCAGGCCCTGGCGGCGCAGGTGGGCGATGCAGGAGAGGAGCATGCCGCCGGAGCCGCAGGTGGGGTCGTAGATCGACTCCCCGGGCTGCGGCTCGAGCATCTCGGTCATGAGGTGCACGACGGTGCGGTTGGTGTAGAACTCAGCGGCGGTGTGGCCGGAGTCGTCAGCGAACTTCTTGATGAGATACTCGTAGCCCTGGCCGAGTTCGTCCTCCGGCAGGTTCGCCAAGGTCAGGTCGAGGGTGCTGAAGTGCTCGACCAGATCGCGTAGCATGGCATCGGAGAGGCGGTCCTTGTTGGTCCACTGCGCATCGCCGAAGATGCCATAGAGTTTGTCGGGGTTGGCGGTCTCGATGACGCGCATGGCGGACTGGATGGCCTGGCCGACGTTGACGGCGACTCTGCGAACCCCGCGCCAATGCGCCTCGGGCGGGATCTGGAAACGGTGACTCTCCGGGAAGAGCGCAAACTCGAGTTGCCCGCCCGCCTCGGCGACGGCCGTCGCCGTCTCTTCGTCGTGCACATCACACAGACGCTTGTAGAACAGCAGCGGGAAGACGAACTGCTTGTAGTCCCCGGCGTCGATGGTCCCCCGCAGGAGCGTCGCGGCGCCCCAGAGGTAGGACTCGAGCTGCTGTTGGGTGATGCGGGAATCCATGGCTCAGAACGCTTTGACAAAACCCGAACTGGACGGCCGGAAGTAACCAGTGAACTGTGCCAGTTCGGGCTCAACCTGGGCAAGAAAATCGGGCATCTCATCATAGTAGCGGATGTGCTTGATGTTGATCTCCGCGGCAAAACACCGGAGGAGTGGCCGCCAGGGCTTTGTCGCGCTCGTGGCCAGGAGCAGGTGGCGTACCGGGCCCGTCAATGGCTGCCATGCGCTCAGGCACTCCTGGGACTTGCACCCAGCTAACCACACAAGCTCCACCCCTCTCGGCAAGGCTGCCTGTAGCTCCAGCCACGTAACTCTTGTGGGAAGGTTTCCCGCTGATGCAGTTGACTCCTGGCGCCCCCATATGCGCATGGATGCAGAGGAAACCGCTCGCGGGATCGGTAGCCTCATTCCAGGCCCGAAGGCCAGCCAGGAAATCCGCCTTGTCACAGTGCAACTCGCCACGGATGCCGCCGTGATCCTTGTGGATCGCCTGGACGCACTGCCACGCTTCCGCTTCTGTCCCATCGGCCTTGTAGACGAATACAGCACCTTGGTACTCAAGCTGTCCGATCACTTTCATCGCGATCTGCCTCCTGCATCAACAACCCTGCGGACCGCAGCATCGCCGCCAGCCTCTCCTCCGCCGCGAACGCCGCCGCGGCGCTCGCCTGCAGGCGCTTCATCGCCTCATCGACGGACAGGACCTCCTGCGTGCTCTTCGGCTCGACGTAGCGCGGGATGTTGAGGTTCCAGTCGTTGGCGGCGATGTCGTCGAGGGTGACGACCCGGGCCTGGCCATCGACATCCTGGTAGCCGAGGTACCAGCCATGGATACGCGCGACGTGTTCCGGCAGCAGCTCGTTCTGGGCCCGGCCGCTTCTGAACTCGCGTGAGGCGTCGATGATCAGCACCTTGTGCCGCCGGTCGGCGGCCTTGCGCTGGCGGAAGACGAGGATGCAGGCCGCCAGGCCGGTGCCGTAGAAGAGATTGGGACCAAGCCCTATGACCGCCTCCAGGAGGTCCATGCCGAGGATCTTCTGGCGGATGGCGCCCTCCTTGCCCATGCGGAAGAGGGCGCCGTGGGGCAGGACGACCGCCATGCGGCCGGTGCGCGGCGCCATGCTCCTGAGCATATGCTGCACCCAGGCGTAGTCGCCGGTCTTGCCGGGCGGCATCCCGGCAAAGTTGCGCCCGTAGGGGTCGTTGGCCCAGACCTCCTCGCCCCACTTCTCCAGTGAAAAGGGCGGGTTGGCGATGACGCAGTCGAAGGAGGCCAAGGCGTCACCGGCGAAGAACGCCGGGCTGCGCAACGTGTCGCCGCGCACAATCTGGAAGTCCGCCGCGCCGTGGAGAAACAGATTCATGCGGGCGATGGCGGAGGTGGTCAGGTTCTTCTCCTGTCCGAAGAGCTTCCCCCAGAGTGTGCGGTCATCGCCGTGCGTCTCGCGGACGTGGTGAATGGCCTCCAGGAGCATGCCGCCAGTGCCGCAGGCCGGGTCGTAGATCGACTCACCCTCGCGCGGGTTCAGGATGCTGACCATCAGGCGCACCACTGAGCGCGGCGTGTAGAACTCGCCGGCCTTCTTGTTGGTGGCGTCGGCGAACTTCTTGATCAGGTACTCGTAGGACTGCCCCAAGACGTCACTGTGAGCCGCACGGTTGCCGAGGGGAAGTCGTGAGAAGTGCTCGATAAGGTCCCGGAGGAGTGGGTCCGACAGGCGGTCCCTATTGGTCCACTGCGCGTCGCCGAAGATGCCGTAGAGCGTCTCGGGGTTGGCCTTTTCGATGCCGCGCAGGGCCGTCTGAAGGGCCTGGCCGACACTCGTCGCCACGGCACGGACGTCGCGCCAGTGGCAGCCTTCCGGGATCTGGAAGCGGTAGTTCTGCGGGAAGAGGGCATACTCCTCATCACCGCCGGACTCGGCGAGGGCAGCCTCGTACTCCTCATCGTGAACATCCGAGATGCGCTTGAAGAAGAGGAGTGGGAAGACGTAGGTCTTGAAGTCCGCTGCGTCGACTGGACCGCGGAGGATGTTCGCCGCCTCCCAGAGGTGCGATTCAAGTTCGCTAAGCGTGATGCTATTGGCGTCCATACCGCCCGCGAGTCGGACAGGCCAGGGCAACCCCAAAACCTGTTCCTTGATCTCCTGCACTCCCAGCCTACCCCGTGGTATGCCTAACATACGCGGGCTGACCGAGCCTGCAAGGCCACCCTTGGCACGCTGACACGCGCTGGTGTCGGCGGGTGGGTGGGCGCGTATGAAGGGCCGTGGTGTGGCGCGCGGGGTTCTTGTCGCAGGCCTTCAGCCTGCCATGCGTAACATCTTATTTTCCAGGGCGTTGCCCTGGGCTGATGGATGGTGCCCTTTCAGGGCGCCGGATCTGAGGCGCGCGGGAGATGCCCCGCGATGACTTGCCTTGCCCTATCGGGCGCGCCAGGCCCGTCGTTTTCCGGGCGCCGTGGGCGGCGCCCGGGGTTCCACGGACAGGGCCGTGGACCTACGGGGCGCCCGGGGGTCCACGGACGGCGCCGTGGGCGGCGCCCGGGGGTCCACGGACAGGGCCGTGGACCTACGGGGCGCTGGGGGTCCACGGACGGCGCTGTGGACCTACGGGGCGCCGTGGACCTACGGGGCGCCGTGGACCTACGGGGCGCCGGGTGCGTCCGGCGGTTTCGGCGCGGCGGCGCCGGGCGGCGTCTTGGCCTCGTTGAGGGCCGCGGCGACGCCCTCGGCCACCGCCGCGGTCTGTCTCTCCACCGTCTGCACCATGGCGACGTCGTCGGCGTTGACGCCACCCACCACACGGCCGTCGTCGAGGGCATCGCGTTTGAGGGCGTCGAGGCGCTGGAAGAGCCGCATCAGGTCGCGCGTGCCGCCGATGGTGAACCATACCGTGGTCACGGCCCCGATCAGGAAGGACTGCGGAATTGTGTACCACTTCCACCACGAGAACCAGAACTCGCGTGGCCAGCGGAAGATGAAGAGATTCCAGACGATGATGACCAGGAACATGGCGAAGTTGTACATCGTCCAGATGAACACCGACCAGGCCAGGATGCGGTCGCCGCGGGTGTACTGCGCGTCGATGCCGATGAGGACCTGCTTCCAGGAGCGCAGGCGGATCGCCAGGGCCATCTCGCGTTCCTTGTCCTCACGGGCGTACTCGCCGCGGTGGAGCATGCGGTCGAGGTTGAAGTCCTCGCGGCAGGTGAGCAGGGATACCACGACGTAGAAGGTCACGGCCACGAGCATGGTGATCAGGTAGACCTCCTGGCCGCTGAGCGGGAACTTGTCGGGTCCGACCACCCAGTTGGTGAAAGGCAGTCTGGCGCCGAGGCCCTCCAGGCTGTTCTTCATGCCGGCGAGGGCATCCGGCGCGTGCTGTTCGAGCCAGGGGTAGATCGGGTCACTCCAGAACTTCTGGCAGAGGAAGCCGCCCAGTCCGAGGAGCGATCCGGAGGTCATGGCGCACCAGGCGCCGGCTGAGGTGCCCTTCTTCCAGTACAGGCCGCCGATGATGACCGCGCCGGCGCCGCCGAGCCAGATGGCGCCGGTCATGGCGAAGAACATCAGGATGAAGGTCACCTGGCCGAAGTAGAAACTGAAGAACCAGGCGAAGACCGCCACGCCGATGATGGAGAGCCGCAGCAGCAGGATCTGCTGCGTCGGTGTGAAGGGCTTTCGGCGCAGGGGCAGGATCATGTCCTGCACCAGGATGCTGCCCCAGGAATGGAGGTAGGTCGTGTCCGTGCTGACCATCAGGAAGATCATCAGGGCGCAGAACAGGCCGGTGACGCCGACCGGCAGGATGTGCCGCAGGGCGATCGGGACCTGCATCTGGGTGCGGATGGTCTCCGTGGTCGCCTTGGCATCGAAGTTGATGCGGGTGGTGAGCTCCTGGCGGACCTCGGCGGCGCCACTGGCGAAGTCGGGGTGGTTCAGGTAGGTGTAGGCGCCGAGGGCGAGGAGGGTGATCATCAGGGTGGTGAAGCCGCCGCGCCAGGTGCCCAGCACGCCGCCCATCTTCTGCTCGTGCGGCGAGGCCGCGGCGCAGCTATAGGCCTGCGAGCCCTGCCAGGAGATGCGGTTGTACACCGAGGACAGGATGCCGATGGCGACGTAGAGGATGTTGAACTCAGTGAGCTTGCCCGTATCGAAGGGGTCGAGGAACGACTCGCCGGGGCCGCGCGTCATGAAGGCATCCTTAAACTGGTCGAAACGGAAGTACGAGATGACGAAGATCACCAGGACGGCGTAGGCGAAGTAGCTGAAGATGCCCTGGACGCAGTCGGTGACCATGGTGGTGATCTGGCCGCCGAGCACCACGATGATCAGCGCCGCGATCAGGGCCAGGGCCATCACCAGGCCGTAGGTCGAGATCGGCAGGCCGAGGACGCTCACGGTGTCGGGGAACTGGCAGTAGTACACCAGGAAACGCCCGCCGACCGCCGGAAAGAGGGCGTAGTTCACCACCCCCGAGATCCAGGCCAGGGTGCCCGCGAATACCCGGAACGGCTTCGAGTAGCGCGCCTCGAAGAACTGCGCCATGGTCATGGCGCGGGTCTCGCGGAAGCGATAGATCGCAAAGCCGGTAAGGGTCATCAGCAGCCCGACCGGTGTGGCAATGCCGCTCCAGAAGCTGACCGCGAAGCCGGACTTGTAGTACATCTCGAAGAGCGCCACCACCGAGATCAGGCCCAGGCCCGCCTCTGCGGCCGCGACGGCGACGACGTAGCGGCCGGCCACGCGGCCGGCCGCCAGGAAGTCCGAGACACCGGTCATGTAGGACTGCGTCTTGACGCCGATCCAGATCACCGCCAGCAGGGGGATCAACACGATCATCCAGTCAATCCAGATCATCGCACGTCACTCCAGGCCAGGTTGGGAATCGGGGGGGCTCTCGAACGGCTGGAGCATCACCATACACCGCCGATCCCGGCACGCGCAAGCGCCCCGCGCCGGGCGCCCCAGGGAGCCACGGCCGGCGGCCGGGCGGGCCGCCTTAATTAAGGTTAAAGGTGACGCCCGCCGGGCGTCGCGAGACGCACTCGGCGGGCGTGGTGGCAGCGCCCGGCGGGGCAGAGCCGGGCGATGGGCCTGCGGGCAGG
>JAAYZO010000081.1 GCA_012514865.1 Lentisphaerota bacterium
CGCCGAGCTGCTCTGACGGAACTGCCCGCGCAACGACGAAACCCCGCCACGCGGGCGGGGTTTCAATGGGGTTGGCTCCCCGGCTTGGACTCGAACCAAGAACCTGCCGGTTAACAGCCGGCTGCTCTGCCAATTGAGCTACCGAGGATCGTGCCCGCCGCGGCGGACAACTCGACTAGCTTAGCAAATCTCCAGGGGTCTGAATCACGACGACACGAGTCGGTGATCGGCCTCTGCGCTGGGTGTCCACAGCAGGCCGAACCCGCGTCCTGGGCCACCACATGGCCCTGGTGCAGCACGATGCGGCGCGCGTTCAGTGCGGACACGAGGTCCGGCTCATTGGTCGCGATGAGCGCCGCCATCCCGTGCTCCTCCCGGCGCCGCAGGATGGCGTCGCGGACGACATGGAGCACCTCGATGTCGAGGTTCGCATGCGGCTCGTCGGCGATGAGGATGCGGGGCTGGAGCACGAGGGCACGTGCCAGAGCGACACGCTGGCGCATTCCTGCGGACAGCTCGTAGGGGAACTTCACGGCCGCCCCGAGTGGCAGTTGCATCTCATCGAGCAGCGCCGCGGTGCGCACGGCGAGGGCCTTCTGGTTGACCTTGCGGTCACGGATCGTGATGGGCTCGGCAATGATCTCGCCGACCGTCATGCGTGCGTCGAGCGTGGCCCCGGCTCCCTGCGCAAGGTAGCCGGTGTAGGCGATCTGCAGCCGGCGACCACGCCCGGGGCGGCGGACGCTCACCCCTTCGACCACAGCGTCGCCACCGTCGACACGCAGGGCGTAGTCGGCTCGGCCGCTGAGGATCGCCAGCAGGCTGGACTTGCCGGATCCGGTCGGCCCCATGACGGCGATCGCCTCGCCCCGATGGAGCGTGAAGTCGACGCCTTCGACCACCCGTGCCGCGTCCCCCCGCGCGGACCAGGTGAGGCTCAGGTCGGTGGATCGGATCGCGACCTCGGGCGCGGGTGACGCCTGTGACGGAAGTGAAGCCTGTGACGCCATGCCCCCATCCTGCCTCTTCGGGTCCGGGGATGCCAGCGCGCGGCGTTCAGGCGTCGGTCAGGCGGCGGCGCTCGGCATCCACGTCGCGCAGGCGCACGCGCAGTGCGCGGCCCTGATCCGATTCCGCCGGGACGCGCTGGACGGCACCCAGCAGTTCGGCCTTCTCCATATCGAGCGCGCGGATCAGCAGGCCCCGCGCGAGGGACGATGCCGAAGCGACCGCGCCGTCCTCGTCACGGGCCGGAAAGTTCGCCGCCAGCAGTTCCCCACCCAGGGCACGGTACGGCTCACGAATGTCCTGAATGGCGTCGAGGGCCCATCCGGCCCGGGCGGCGTCCTGGACGTGGGCGGCGACGGCGGCCCGCACAGCCTCCAGCGCGGGGTGCCGAAAGGTCAGGCCCATCACCCGCGTGAGAATCTCCTGGTCCAGCCGATGTCCGTACTGGAGGAACGCCATGAGCGCGTCGCGCTCCAGCGCGACATCCTTGCTGTGCGGGAGCGACGCGAGCGTGACACGCTCCAGGGGCGCGGACGCCTCCCCCGC
>JAAYZO010000697.1 GCA_012514865.1 Lentisphaerota bacterium
CGACTCGTCCGTCAGAGGTAGCCCTCGGCCTTGAGCAGCTCGGCGGTCAGGACAGCGCCGCCGGCGGCGCCGCGGACGGTGTTGTGGCTGAGGGCGATGAAGCGGTAGTCGTAGAGGTTATCTTCGCGCAGGCGGCCGAGGCCGACGGCCATGCCGTGGCCGAGGTCGCGGTCGAGGCGGGTCTGGGGGCGGTTATCCTCGGTGAAGTAGACGAGGAAGGGACTCGGCGCCGACGGCAGCTTCAGGGCCTGCGGGCGGCCGCTGTAGGCGGCCCAGCGGTCGAGGATGTCCTGTCGGGCCGGCTTGCGGTCGAAGCGCACCGCGACGGCGGCCATGTGGCCATCGGTGGCGGCGACGCGGATGCACTGCGCCGAGATCAGCGGGCCGGTGGCCGGGATGATCGCGTCGCCCTCGAGGCGGCCCCAGATCTTCAGCGGCTCGCGGATGCTCTTCTCTTCCTCGCCGCCGATGTAGGGGATGACATTGTCGACCATCTCCGGCCAGGTGGCGAAGGTCTTGCCGGCGCCCGAGATGGCCTGGCAGGTGCACACCGACACCTCGCGCGGGCCGAACTCACGGAGGGCGTCGAGGGCTGGGACGTAGGGCTGTATGGAGCAGTTCGGCTTGACCGCGACGAAGCCGCGGCGGGTGCCCAGACGGCGGCGCTGGGCGGCGATGACGGCGATGTGGCCGGGGTTGACCTCGGGGATGACCATGGGCACATCCGGGGTCCAGCGGTGCGCCGAGTTGGCGGACACCACCGGGACCTCACGAGAGGCATAGGCATCCTCGAGCCTGCGGACCTCGTCCTTAGGCATGTCGACGGCGCAGAAGACCATGTCGACCTCGCCGGCAATGGCGTCGACCTGGGCAGCGTCGCGCACGACCAGGTCGCGGAAGGCCGCCGGGATGGGCTCGGCCATGGCCCAGCGGTCGCCGACGGCCTCGGCGTAGGCCTTGCCCGCGGAACGGGCACTGGCCGCCAGGCAGGTGACCTCGAACCAGGGGTGATCCGCCAGCAGGGCAAGGAACTTCTGACCGACCATGCCCGTGGCCCCGATGATACCCGTGCGCAGTCTGCGACTCATGATCTCGTGTGTTCCTCGTGCTTCTGCCATACCGGCACCATCACCGGCGGCTCTCGGACTCTGGGACCCTTGGACACGCCGCGTTCGCCGCGGTGCCTCCCTAGACTGGAAAACCCCGCCTCCGAGCGGTCCTCGATGGCGGGGTGAGCAGGTGCAGCATCGCTGCGGCGGCTACGCGCGGAGCCCCCACGCCAACGGCCGGCCCGCCGTGCGGCCGGAGCCGCGCGTGAGCCGCTGGGGCGTCTTCTTGGTGCGGGCGAGGGCCACCCGGGGTACTCCTGCGCAAGGCGCTGACCACCATGGCCGCGCGCCACGTCATACCATAATGCACCGACGCCGCGGCTCAAGGGGGACAACTGCCCACGGAGCACACGGAACACGCGGAGGAGGAGAGGGAGAACCACGGATGGACGCGGAAGGGGGAAGGGGGAAGGATGATGAAGCGATGAAGAGAGGGTCGCGATGAGGCGAGGAAGCGGCAGCGGGAACGCTCAACGCTGAACGCTCAAGGCCCAACGTCCAGCGATGGAGGGGGAGAACCACGGATGAACACGAATGGACACGGATGGGAGGAGAGCAGAGGGCGAGTACGCCCGTGCGTCGGTGCGTCGGTAGGCTGTGGGTCTGGACCCCGGAACTCAGAACTCTGAACTCCGGACTCCGAACTCGGGACTCCGGACTCCGATAGAGACTGCCGACTCTCCGCCCTGTGTCCCCTGTGTCCCCTGAGTCCCCGGTGTCCCGGGGCAGCGGGTGCCCCGGGTGCGCCAATCTCCTGATTGGCAGGCGGGGAGCCACTCGGGAGAGTGGCGATCCCGGGCGGGTACGGCGGCGGCGGCGCCGCCACCACAGGCGAGACGCCTGTGCCACTCTGGGGGAGCGCGGGAACGTGGCCCAGGCGTCTCGCCTGGGGCTTTGGGCCGCCGCGGGCCGGAACGGGGAGTCATGCGCAGGGATGCGCATGC
>JAAYZO010000698.1 GCA_012514865.1 Lentisphaerota bacterium
ACGACGATCGGCGTCTTGCGGATCTGCAGGGTGTAGTCGATGACCTTGGCCAGCACGGCGTCGTCGGTCTTCTCACCGCAGATGATCTCCACCAGCGGCATCTTGTCGACCGGCGAGAAGAAGTGGATGCCGATGAAGTTCTCCGGCTTCTTGACGCCCTCGGCCAGACCGTTGATCGGCAGGGTCGAAGTGTTGGAGCCGAGGACGGCGTCCGGCTCGACGATGTCCTGGATCTCACCGAAGACCTTGTTCTTCACCTCGACGGACTCGAAGGCGGCCTCGATCACCAGATCGACGCCCTTGAAGTCCTCGGGGTCCACGGTCGGGTGGATGCGAGCCAGGAGCGCGTCGGACTTCTCCTTGGTGGTCTTGCCGCGCGAGAGGGCCTTCTCCTCGAGCTTGACCGAGTAGTCCTTGCCGCGGTTGGCGGCGTCGATGTCGATATCCTTCAGGACCACGTCGATGCCGGCCTTCGCCGAGACGTACGCGATGGCCGCACCCATCATGCCCGCGCCGATGACGCCGACCTTGGTGGCCTTCCACTTGTCGTAACCCTCGGGACGCGAGCCGCCGCCGTTGATGTGGTTCAGGTTGAAGAAGAACGCGTTGATCATGTTCTGCGCGACCTGGCCGGTCAGCAGCGACACGAAGTAGCGGGTCTCGATCAGGTCGGCGGTGTCGACGTCGACGTAGGCGCCCTCGATGGCCGCGGCGAGGATGGCGCGCGGGGCCGGCATGTTGGTGCCCTTGATCTGCTTGCGCAGCAGTGCCGGGAAGGCCGGCAGGTTCGCGGCGACCTTCGGGTTGGTCGGTGCGCCACCGGGGATCTTGTAGCCCTTGACGTCGAACGGCTGCTGAGCCTCCGGGTTCGCGGCGATCCAGGCCTTGGCGGCCGGAACCAGCTCGTCGATGCTGCCGACGACCTCGTTCACCAGGCCGGTGTCCTTGGCCTTGGCCGGGTTGAACTGGGTGCCCTGCAGCAGCACGCCCATCAGCGCCTGCTGCATGCCGAGCAGACGGACGGTGCGGACCACGCCGCCACCACCCGGAAGCAGGCCGAGGGTCACCTCGGGCAGGCCGATCTTGCTGCCCTTGACGTCCGCGGCGATGCGGTAGTGGCAGTGCAGCGCGATCTCCAGGCCGCCGCCCAGGGCGGCGCCGTTGATGGCGGCCACGACCGGCTTGCCCAGGGTCTCCAGTCGGCGCAGTGCGCTCTTGATGGTGCCGACCTTCTGGTACGCGGCCTCGGCCAGCTCGGCCTTGGTGGCACCGGCCGGCGGGTTGGCCATGTCCTTCAGGTCGCCGCCGGCGAAGAAGGTCTTCTTGGCCGAAGCGACGATGACACCGGTGATGTCGTCCTTCTCGGCCTCGAGGCGGTCGACGGTCGCGATGATCGAGTCGACGAACAGCTGGTTCATCGTGTTGGCGCCCTGGTTCGGGTCGTCCATGGTGAGGATGACGACGCCGTCGGCGTCCTTCTCCCACGCAATCATGTTGTCACTCATGAGATTTCAGTCTTTTCCTTCTCTTCTTCGACTGCGTCAGAGTCGCTCGATGATGGTCGCGACGCCCATGCCGCCGCCGATACAGAGGGTCACCAGGCCGTAGCGGCCGCCGGTGCGCTCCAGCTCGTCCAGGCAGGTGCCCAGGATCATCGCGCCGGTGGCGCCGAGCGGGTGGCC
>JAAYZO010000699.1 GCA_012514865.1 Lentisphaerota bacterium
AAGCCGCCGTAGTGCGGGTCGTCGGGGCCGGTCGGCTGGGTCGGGTGGTCCTCGGCAAGTTGCTGGCCGAGCAGGTACCGGCGCGAGCGGCGCATGACCGCGACGTCATCCGGATGCCCGAGCACCGCCAGGGCCGACAGGCAGACGGCCGTCGAATAGTTCACATAGGCGCGATCCGGGGTGCAGATGGCGCCGTCATCCTGGACGTGCGCCAGGACGTACTGCCGACCCCGCTCGATCGCCGCCAGACGGCGCTCGTCGCCCTGCGGCAGACGGCACGGCCGCAGGCCCATGCAGGCCAGCCCCGTGATGGCCGGCATGTCCTGCCAGGAGCCATTCTCACGCTGACGCTCAAGCAGGTACGCCGCGCCGCGCCCCATCGCCGCATCGACTTCGCGCGAGAGGGATTCCGGCAGACCGCTCACCAGAGCACCAGCCGCCGGCGCCTCCTGCCCCCAGACACCCAGCGCAGCGAACCACGCCAACGCCACACCGCCACGCACCAGCCCGCGAATGCCTATGACCATGACCAGCTCCTGTGAAACGCCTCGGGCCACTCCCCGACACCGCCCACCCACGCCGATTCCGCACCCGACACCCCCCATGCAGAGATCATGCCAAGTGCCACCGCCGACAAGCCACGCTCGCCGCCGGCCCCGCACGGCGCAGATGATCCCGGCTCGCGCGGCCGCCTGCACTATAGCGGTGCAGACCCTGCACCGCGTCGGTGCAGGACCCCGTCTGACCTGTCTGACCCGCCCTGGCAGCGCGCCGCCTCGCCTCGCGCCAGGGTTCTGGACCTTTCGCCGCCAATAAAGGCCACGGCGGGACGTCAGAACCTATGGTGGATGGCTCCTTCTGCCCCACCCTGTCGGACCGACGCCTGGCCGACCGTCCTCGCGGCGGCGGCGTCAGGTGTCTTGTCCTATCGTTTCCTGTGTCGCCGGGTCCTTCCGATGCGGTGTCGCAGGCGAGTCCGGGCCGGCTTCCGGCCGGGCCGCGCACGAGCGGCCTGCCGTCAGCCCTGCCCAGAGTCACCACGGCGCGACGCCGTACCTTAATTAAGGATCCCCGCGATGACCTACCGTCTTGCTGACCTGCCCCAGGACGCCGCCGCTCTGGCCGCGAGCCTCTCCGACCTGCTTCGTCCTCTGGCGGCCTGCGCCAGCCTCGCCGAGGCGCGCCGGGCGCTGTCGACGCTGGCCTCCGAGTGTCAGCGCCGCGCCGGTGAGGCGGATGCCGGCGCGGAGGGCCCGGAGCGGGCCATCCAGCGCGACTGCGCCCGTGCCTTCCGCAGTCTCGCCTCGGCGCGCTCCGAGGGCCTGGCCGGCTTCAGTGTGACGCAGGCCCTCTGGGACCTCGCCTGCGGCCGCCCGCGGCCGGATCTGGAGCCGGGCTTCTGTGCCGACCTGTACCACCTTGCCCTCGGTCTGCAGGGTCGCGCCGACGGGCCGGCCCTGGTAGCGAGCCGCCCGGCGGCGCCCGGCCTGAGCGGCCGCGCCCTGGCGCAGCATCGCGCCGCCGAGCTGGACCGCCTCTGGGCCATGGTCGAGGAGCGCGTGGGGCGTTTCCCGACCGGCCTCGACCCCGAGGTCCGCGAACGCCGGGCAGCGCGCCGCGATGAGATCCTGTCGGCCCTCGGCGGCCGTGCCGATGACTGGTCGGACTGGCGCTGGCAGGTCGGGCATCTCCTGTGCGACCGTGAGGCCCTGGAGCGGACCGGCACCCTGACTCCGGCCGAGACCGCGGCGGTCGACGCGGCGACCGCGTCGCGGCTGCCCTTCGGCCTGACGCCGTACTACGCCAGCCTGATGGACCGCGATCCGGAGGCCGGCCGTGACCGTGCCGTGCGCCGCCAGGTCCTGCCGCTGGATGCCTATGTCGATGCCATGGGCCAGCTCCGCGAGGGCGACCGCTGCGCTCTGGACTTCATGCGCGAGCACGACACCTCGCCGGTCGACCTGATCACCCGGCGTTACCCGGCCATTGTCATCCTCAAGCCCTACAACACCTGCCCGCAGATCTGCGTCTACTGCCAGCGCAACTGGGAGATCGACGCCCCGATGGCGCGCGGCGCCCTGGCGCCCTGGGAGACCATCGCGGCGGCCTGCGACTGGATCGCCGCGCACCCGGCGGTGCGCGAGGTCCTGATCACCGGCGGGGACCCGCTGGGCATGGCCGACGCGGACCTGGAGCGCCTGCTCGAGCGCCTGGCGGCGATCCCGAGCGTCGAGCTGATCCGCATCGGCACGCGCGTCCCGGTGACCCTGCCGATGCGCGTGACGCCGGCGCTGGCCGAGCTCCTCGGGCGCTACCGCGAGCCCGGCCGCCGCGACGTGGCCGTGGTCACCCACGTCGAGCACGTCTACGAGATCACCCCGGATCTGGTGGCCGCCGTCGACCGCCTGCGCCGACAGGGCATCGGGGTCTACAACCAGCATGTGTATACCTACTTCGTCTCACGACGCTTCGAGGCCGCCGCCCTGCGGCTGCTGTTGCGACGCTGCGGCATCGACCCGTACTACACCTTCGCCCCCAAGGGCAAGGACGAGACCCGCGACTACCGCGTGCCGCTTGCCCGCATCCTCCAGGAGCGCAAGGAGGAGGCGCGGCTCCTGCCCGGCAGCCGCCGCACCGACGAGCCGGTGTACAACGTCCCCGGCCTCGGCAAGAACTACCTGCGCGCGGCCCAGCACCACGACCTCGTCTCGATTCTGCCCGACGGCAGCCGTGTCTACGAATTCCACCCCTGGGAGAAGAACGTCATGCCGTGCGATTCCTACGCCGGCGCCGACGTGCCCATCCTGGAGTACCTCCGGCGCCTCGAGGCCGACGGCGAGGCCCCGGCCGACTATGCCAGCATCTGGTACTACCTCTGAGGCGCCGCCGCGGCATGGTCTCCGGCGTGGCCGGCGGCTGGCGGCGGGGGCCGTGCCGGTGGGGCCGGGGCAGCAAACGCGCCGCCTGGCGGTTGAAACTCCCTCCCGCCGGGATACCTTACGGCCGAACTATTTTGGGGGCTGTTGGCGACCCGCTCCGCCTGAGCCTGGGCCGCCTCGTCCGCCACGACGACCGGGTGAGGGCTTGCCCCTGCCCGGGCGCCGCCGCTGAGGCGCCTCCAGGGCGCGCCAGCGCCAGCGGAACAACCCAGATTGAGTTGGAAGCGGCGACACAGGTCCGGCACCACAAGGAGTACACCATGGCAGGAAGAATGGTCACCATCGACGGCAACACCGCGGCATCGCAGGTTGCCTATGCCTTCAGCGAAGTCGCCGCCATCTACCCGATCACGCCCTCGTCGGTGATGGGCGAACTGGCCGACGCCTGGGCCGCCCGC
>JAAYZO010000700.1 GCA_012514865.1 Lentisphaerota bacterium
CCCCGCAGACCCCGGACCGCAGGACAAGGATCAGGACTAGGATCAGGACTAGGATCAGGACTAGGATCAGGACTAGGATCAGGACTAGGATCAGGACTAGGATCAGGACTAGGATCAGGACTAGGATCAGGACTAGGACCAGGACGAGGGTCAGGACGAGCTACGATCTGTGACTCCTCCGGGGTCGGAGCCATCCTGGAGGGATGCCAGAACGCCGCCGGGGGACGACGAGAGCGGCGGCGCGAGGATACCCCCGGATCAGGAGAGGTGCGGCTTGAGGATGGCCTCGCGGCGGCGGGCGCAGGCGCGCCAGTGACGCCGGAAGAGCCACAGGCCGAGCAGGATGGCACCGGCGGCGCAGGCCCTGGCGAACCAGTTTCCCAAGCGGGTGAACAGGGTCTCCGGCGGCGTCAGGCTGATCGGGATGTCGTAGACGCGGGTCCCGCGGATGAAGCGCCGGCCGGTCTCGGGGTCATAGAGAAGGCCCTCGATGCGTCCGTCGGGCAGGATGAGGCAGGTGTCGCTGTTGTTGCCGCTGCGAAACAGCGGCCGGCGATTCTCGGCGGCGCGGAAGACGGCGTGCACGAGATGCTGCCGCGAGCCGGCGCTCTCGGCGTACCAGGCGTCGTTGGTCAGGGTCAGCAGGAGTGTGGCTCCCCGGCGGACGAAGTTGCGGCTGATCTCGGGGAAGACGTCCTCGAAGCAGATGTTGGCGCCGGCGAGGAGGCCGGGGCCGAGGTCGAAGAGGGTGTACTCCGACCCCGGGGTCAGATCGCGGCCCATGCCGATCCAGTCGACCAGCCAGGGCAGGTAGCGCCCGAAGGGCACATATTCGCCGAAGGGCACCCGGTGGATCTTGTCGTAGGTCTCGACCGTCGAGCCATCCGGCGCCAGCAGGATGGCGGCGTTGAAGTCCTGCAGGGGCGGCTCCCATTCCGCGCCGGTCCAGCGCGCGTCCGGCAGCGCCCGGCTGTCGAGGGCGCCGAGGAGCAGCGGCGTCTGGATCTCCGCCATGAGGGCATCGACGCGGCGCCGGAAAGGACCATAGCCCAGCGGCGCCGGCACGGCACTCTCAGGCCAGACGACCAGGTCCGGGCGCGCCACCGGGACAGCCTGGGCGGTCAGACCCGTGTAGACCGCGACGGCCTCATCGAACTGCTCCTCGGTCCAGACGCGGCACTGCGGGATGTTCCCCTGCACCGCCAGAACCCGCAGCGACGCCTCCGGCGCGGGCACCGTCGGCGCCATCATGGCGGCGACCATGGCCAGGACCAGGGCCAGGCCGAGGGTCACCGCCGGAACCCGGCCGGAACGGCGCGGGCTGCCATGGCGGACGCCATGCCACCAGGTCAGGGCCACCTGCGCCAGAGCGAGGTTGGACACCATCAGCAGGGCGCTGATGCCGGCAACGCCGGTGAAGCAGGTCAGCGACAGGAGCGCCGGACGCTGCCACTGGCTGATGCCGAGGTCATTCCAGGGAAAGCCGGTGAACAGCCAGCTGCGCAGCCACTCCAGGCCAACCCAGAACAGGCTGCTGCCGAGGATGAGGGCGCTCTGGCGCCAGCCCGTGGGCACCCGGCACAGCGCCGACGGCGGCTCGCCCGCCGGACTCGCCCGGAGGGCCCCGGCCAGCGCCGCGGTGAGCGCGTACCACGCCGCCGGGAAGCAGGCGCAGTAGATGGCGAGGAGGACGCCGGCCGCGAAGCCTATCTCATTGAGCCAGAAGAGATTCGTGACGCAGTAGACAAACCCGAGGAGGTACCCGGCCAGGAGCCGCCGCAGGCCGCCGCAGGGCGCCGCCGCCACCAGCGCCGGCACCAGCGCACACCACCCCAGCCAGTCCCACTCCAGCGGCGCGTACGACGCCGAGAGCAGCAGCCCCGACGCCGCCAGACAGACGCCCAGCGACACCACCGGCCGCCAGCCGGTCAACACGCGCAGATTCGCCCCGGCCGCCGCCGGCTCGGCCGGGGACTCCGAGCGGCGCTTACGCTTGCCTGGTTGGCCCTGCCGCATCCCCTGCCCCCGTGACTGATTACATGCTCTCGAGCGTCTGGATCGTCAGGGTCGAGAGGCCATCCTGGAGGATATCGCGGACCAGAACGCTCAGAGCCAGGCGGGCCTGGCGCTCGGCCGGCGTCGGCGCCGACAGCACCGGGCAGCTCCGCCAGAACCGGCTGAAGTCCTTCGCGAGGTCCAGGAGGTAGCCTGCCAGGACGGCGGTGTCCAGCTCGGCCGCGGCCTTCTGGACGGTCTCCGGGAACAGCGCGCAGCGCAGGGCCAGGCTGCGCTCTTCGGGTGCGCCCAGGACCGACCAGTCGACGGCGCCCTCGGGGCTGCTGCCGGCCTTGCGCAGCACCGACGAAATGCGGGCGCAGGCATAGAGAACATATGGCCCCGTGTCGCCCTCGAAGGTGATGCTCGCCTGCGGGTCGAAGAGGATCGTCGTGCGCGGGCTGACCTTCAGCAGCATGAACTTGAGGGCGGCCAGACCGATGGCGCGGGCGCGCTCGTCGAGATCCGCGGGGACCTCCTCGCCGGCACGCTCCAGGGTGGCGGCGCGCGCCAGGGACTCCATCTCGGTCACGAGGTCGTCGGCGTCGACGACGGTCCCCTCGCGGCTCTTCATCTTCCCGGAGGGCAGATTGACCATGCCGTAGGCCATGTGGACCAGGCGGTCGGCCCAGGGGTAGCCGAGGGCCTTGAGGATGGCGAAGAGGACCTGGAAGTGGTAGATCTGCTCGTCGCCCACCACCCAGATCTGCTGATCCGGGTCGTAGTCGCGCTGCTTCAGCAGGGTCGTGCCGATGTCCTGCGTGACATAGACGCTGGTGCCGTCGCTGCGCAGCACCACCTTCGAGCCGAGCTTGGCGTCGTCGAAGTCGATGACGACGGCGCCATCCTCGCGGCGCTTGAACACACCGCGCTCCAGGCCGTCGCGGATGATATCGCGGCCGAGGGTGTACGTCTGGCTCTCGAGGTAGGTGTGCTCGAACTCGACACCGAGCCGTCGGTAGGTCTCGGCAAAGCCGTCGAAGACCCAGCCATTCATGGTCTCCCAGAGGGCACGCACCTCGGCATCGCCGCGCTCCCAGGCCACCAGCATGTCCTGCGCGGCACGGCCGATCTCGGTCTCGAGGAAGAGGTCATCCGCAGAGCGCTCCGACAGGTCGGGGCGGGCCTTCCGCAACGCCTCCAACTGCCGGCGGAACTCGGCATCGAAGCGCACGTA
This sequence comes from Lentisphaerota bacterium, assembly GCA_012514865.1. Lineage (GTDB taxonomy): Bacteria > Verrucomicrobiota > Lentisphaeria > Oligosphaerales > JAFGRS01 > JAGVUW01. The sequence goes on from JAAYZO010000700.1 coordinate 3,233, forward strand.
GTAGTTGCCGACGAGGTGGTCGCCCTTGATCCCGAGCGACTGCGGCGTCTCGCCCTGCCCGAAACGCTGGTAGGCCAGCATGCTCTTGCAGATGTGGATGCCGCGGTCGTTGACCAGGTTGATGCGGCTGACCTGGTGGCCGACCCGGCGCAGCAGCCCGGCGGTCGCCATGCCGATGCAGTTATTGCGGACGTGACCGAGGTGCTGCGGCTTGTTGGTGTTCGGCGCCGAGAACTCGATGAGGATGCGCCGGCGACGCTCGGCCGGAAGCGCCACGGCGGCGAGCAGCCCGGCCGGGTCGGCGACGGTGTCGCGCAGCAGGGCCGGCGCCTTGAGGGTGACATTGACGAAGGCCTTGACCACCTCGACGGCCTCGACGTCGTCGTGCCGCGCCAGGAACTCGCCCACCGCCTGGGCGATCTGGACCGGGTTGCGCCGCAACGGCCGGGCCAGGAGAAAGCCGTTGATCGTCACGTCACCGCTGAATTCCGGCGGGCAGAGCGTGATCGGCACCTCCCCAACGGCCGCCCCAAAGGCCGCCTCGAGGTGCGCACTGAGGTCGTTGGCAAAGGCAAACTTCATGGCGCAGAGTCACCTGGAATCGCTGTAAACCGGCACTGCCGTCGGGACATACCCGCACACCCCCGACGGCGCGAAAGCACGAATGTAGCACGGCCCAGGGCCTTGTCCACGGCGCCCCGGCCGGGATCGGGAGCGGGCTCATCCGGCACGTGGGTACTTCCTGTCAGGGAATGGTGAGGATACGGGGAGCTTCGCCGCAAAGAGGCACAAGGGGATGATTGGGGGGTGAGTGGACGTGTTCACCTTCCCCCTCTTGCGTCATTTGCGCTTCGTTGCGGCACAACCGTTTTCCGCCTCCCTCCGGGACAGAAGCGGCGCCCTCAGAGACGGCAGGTCCGGATATCCGTGACGATGATGCCGCGTGCCCCCAGCGCGTGCAGGCGGTCCATGATGCGGTTCACTTCACTGCGGCGCGTCATGGCCTTGACCGCCACCCAGCCCGTCTGGCTCAGCGGCGCCACCGTCGGCGACTCCAGGCCGGGAGTCACCTTGCAGGCGGCCTCGAGGAGGTCCTGCGGGGTGTCGTACTCGACCATGACGTAGTCGCGGGCAACAATGATGCCCTCGAGACGGCGCACGAAGGTCTGCGCTTCAGGCGGCATCTCTGCCAGGGGCAAGCGCGAGAGCAGCACCGCCTCGGACTGCAGAAGCGGCTCGCCGACGATACGGAGCCCGGCCTGGCGCAGGGTCTCGCCGCTCTCGACCACATCGGCGATGACGTCGGCCACGCCGAGCTGCACCGAGATCTCGACGGCACCATCGAGACGCACGACCGTCGCCGCCACACCGCGCGCCGCCAGGTCGGCCGCCACCAGAGTCGGGTACGAGGTCGCCACGCGCAGACCGCCGAACTGCTCCGGGGTCAGCGCCGAGTCATTCGGCACCGCGTAGCGGAAGGCGGCCCGGCCAAAGCCCAACGCCAGGAGTTCCACGACCTCGGCGCCGCTGTCGCGCGCCAGGTCGCGGCCCGTGATGCCCAGATCGAGAACCCCGGCACCGACGTAGACCGCGATGTCGCGCGGCCGCAGGAAGGTGAACTCGACGGCATTCTCGCGGTCGGTCACACGCAACTCGCGGTCGCTGCGACGGCAACGGTAGCCCGCCTCGCGTATCAGGGCCACGGCGTCGTCCGAAAGAGCGCCTTTGTTCGGCACGGCAATCTGAAGCATGGGCGTCATCCTCGACAGGCATCCGTATCGTCATCGACCGGCAGCCACAGGGGCGGCCGCAGGAAGGCTCACGCGGTACTATAGCCGCACCCGCGCCGCCGGGGCGCTTCGACGATCGCGTCAGCGCCCACCTGGCCACCCTGAAGGGGTGCCAGA
>JAAYZO010000701.1 GCA_012514865.1 Lentisphaerota bacterium
CGCTCCAGGGCCTGGTAGCGCTCGTACCACTGCTGCGGGAAGGGCAGGTACGGGACCGTGCCGAACTGCCAACTGGCGAAGGAGTCGGCCTTGCAGAAGACCTTCATGCCGCGCCGGCGGATCTCCTCGATCTGCGCCGCAGTGACCTCGGCCGGGCCGACCTGGTTCAGCGAGTAGTCGCGCAGGTGCCCCTTCATGCCGTCCATCTCGAAGCTCTTGCCATTCTCCCAGGTGCACAGCGGGGTGCAGTCGGTCGGGAGCTGCTGCACGAAGTAGCGCTTCATGTCGACGTTCTGGGGCCGGAAGTCGATGTTGTACTCCCACGGCAGGATGTCGATGGCGGGGTTGACGCGGTGGCACTCCTCGGCGACGATGGCGACGGCGCGCGACCACTCGCGCGCCCAGTTCTCGACGTACTCGCGGCTGGCGCCGTGGGCGCCGCCCCACGTGCCGTACCAGAAGCCCTCGGTCAGGAGCACGTAGCCACGGATGTCCGGGAACTCGCGCAGGAGGTCCTGCACCAGCCGGCGCAGCCCCGCCTCGCTCTCGGGCGTGCCGGTGTACTGGTAGATGACCGGCGCGTAGACCTTGATGCCGAAACGCGCCGCGCGGTCGATCAGGTCACGCATGCGGGCTGGATCCTGGCGCCGCACGCGATGCAGCAGCCGTGCGTAGAAGTCGTTCGAGGTGTCGGAGGTGGTGCGGTCGCCGTTGGGGTTGGCGTAGACCGACGCGAAGATGGCATCGAAGCCGTCGTGGACCATGTGCGACAGGAGGGCGTCAGGCCAGTCCATCCAGCCGAGCGACGAGAGGGCCATGCGGGTCTCGTAGAGGCTGTGCCGGACGACCGCGAGGTCGCGCGGCTGGTACGGCGCCTCGCGCAGATTCAGCCGTGCCTCGAGGTGGTAGAGGCCGTGCATGGCGCCGCGCTCGTCATAGCCGCAGACCGTCCAGCACTCGGGACGCACCGCGATGGCGTAGTCCTTCGACTGCCGCAGGCCGCCAGCCTGCCCCGGGAGCTGCTCGCGCGTGCCCACCACGATGCAAGACCCCGCCGCGGCCGCGGCCGCCGGGTCGTCGACGGCCTCGATCGTGACCTCGACCTGCATCGCGGTGGCCAGGTAGTCACGGAAGTCGTCGACCGCCTGCGCCAGGTACGGCGCACAGACACGCGGCCGGATCAGCCGCCAGCCGCGCGACGGCAACGCCGCCTCCGCCTCGCCCGGGCGCGCTGACGGGTCACGCCGCAGACGGTGCACGGACGCGTCGCTCAGACGGCGGAAGAAGTCGTACGGGCGCTCCTCGGGCAGGTCCCGCGCGATCTCACGGGCGAAGGTGGTGGTACTGACGGCTCTGCTGCGCATCGGCTTCGTCCTCGATTCACCGTGACGGCCACACGTCCGGGCCGGCCCCAGGCAGGCCCGCGGACCGCCCGCCAACGTACATGCGCGGGAGGCGTCTTGCGACCCCCGGCCCCGGCCGTTACATTAGCGCGTTTTGGCGGAGCCCCGACACCCACACAACCGCCGACCAAGCACGAGGTCCCCTGCGCATGGCGCCGATTAACGACTGGCAGAGCAGTTCTTCGCCGATCACCATCGGTCTGGCTACCGACCACGGGGGCGTCGCCCAGAAGGCGACGCTGCTGGCGCATCTGGCCGGGCGCGGCCTGGCCGTGCGTGACTTCGGCGCCTGCGCCGTCGACCCCGCCGACGACTACCCGGATTACGCCTGCGCCCTCAGCCGCGCCCTCGTCCGCGGCGAGATCTCCTGCGGCATCCTGATCTGCCGCAGCGGTATCGGCATGAGCATGGCCGCCAATCGCTTCCCCGGCGTGCGCGCTGCCCTGGTCGAGAGCCCGGCCAAGGCCCGCCTCAGCCGCGAGCACAACGCCGCGAATGTCCTGGTCACCGGCGGCGACGCCATGAGCGACCACGACCTGATCGTCACCGTCGACGCCTGGCTGGCGACGCCCTTCTCGACCGACGCGCGGCATCGCCGTCGGGTCGAGAAGATCGACACGGCCTCGTATGACGAGGTCGCGGCCCTGCGCGCCGTCGACCCCGAAATCGCCGCCGTCATGGACCTCGAGATGGCCCGCCAGGACCACGGCCTGGAACTCATCGCCAGCGAGAACTTCGCCAGCGCCGCCGTGCGCGCCGCCTGCGGCTCGGTGATGACCAACAAGTACGCCGAGGGCTACCCGGGCAAGCGCTACTACAACGGCTGCGTCCATGTCGACCGCGCCGAGGAACTCGCCATCCAGCGCGCCTGCGCCCTCTTCGGCGCCGAGGCCGCCAATGTCCAGCCGCACTCCGGCAGCCAGGCGAACATGGCCTGCTACTTCGCCCTCCTCGAGCCCGGCGCCACCGTCCTCGGCATGAGCCTCGACCACGGCGGCCACCTCACCCACGGCCACAAGGTCAACTTCAGCGGACGCTTCTACCACTTCGTCGGCTACGGCGTCGACCCGCAGACCGAGGCCCTCAACTACGACGAGATCGCCCGCCTGGCCCGCGAGTGCAAGCCGGCCATGCTCCTCGCCGGCGCCAGCGCCTACCCGCGCACCATCGACTTCGAACGCCTGCGCGCCATCGCCGACGAGGTCGGGGCACGCCTCATGGTCGATATGGCCCACATCGCCGGCCTCGTCGCCGCCGGCGTCCACCCCAGCCCCGTGCCGTGGGCCGACGTCGTCACCACCACCACCCACAAGACCCTCCGCGGCCCCCGCGGCGGCCTCATCCTCGGCCGCGCCGACCTCATGAAGAAGATCAACTCGCAGGTCTTCCCGGGCATCCAGGGCGGGCCTCTCATGCATATCATCGCCGCCAAGGCGGTCTGCCTCAAGGAGGCCCAGGCGCCCGAGTTCAGGGCCTACCAGGAGCAGGTCGTCCGCAACGCCGCCTGCCTGGCCCGCGAACTGACCGCGGCCGGCTTCCGCATCGTCTCGGGCGGCACCGACAACCACCTCATGCTCGTCGATATGCGCCCGAAGAAGATCACCGGCAAGGCCGCCGCCACCGCCCTCGACCGCGCCGATATCACGGTCAACAAGAATATGATCCCCTTCGACCCGGAGAGCCCGGCGGTCTGCAGCGGCATCCGCGTCGGTACCCCGGCGGTGACGACGCGTGGCATGAAGGAGCCCGAGATGGCCCGCATCGCCAGCCTCATCGGCCGCGTCATCGACCACATCGACAACGAGGACGCCCTGCGCCAGGTCACCGACGAGGTCCACGCCCTGGCCCGCGGCTTCCCCCTGCCGCGCTTCCAGAGCTGCTGCTGACCGCACCCCGCCCGGCCCGGCCGCGCCCCCTGCGGCCGGGCGGCACCACCGGCCGCCCGGCACCACCGGCCGCCGGCCTGTCAGACCTGCCGCAGCCGGTGGTCGCGCCGGCGGCCTCAGGGCGTCGCCGCCGGCCAGTCGGCGGGCAGCGTCAGACTCCAGACCTCGCTCGAGAGGGTCTCGGCGTAGCCGCCGGCGACCCAGAGTCGGTCCTTGAAGACGTACGCGGAGTGCTCGTGGCGGGCCGTCCAGGCCACCGGGCTGGTGAGTTCCTCCCAGTGTCGGCCGTCGCGCGAGAACCACACATCCGCGAAGTTGCCGTGCTCCTTCGACCAGCCGCCGAGGACCCAGAGGCAGCCGCGGTAGACCACCGCCGAGAACCACAGCCGCGGCGCCCACGGCGCGGCGGGCGTGACGCACTCCCAGGTGACGCCGTCGGCCGAGCTCCAGATGTCGTGGGTCGCGACGTGCTCCGGGTGCCAGAGGCCGCCGCCCATGACCCAGAGGCGGTCGTTGAAGACCACCGCCTGGGCATGCGCCCGCGCCGACCAGCCGGCCTGCGGCGTCTCGAGGCGCCAGTCACGGCCGTCAGCCGATGACCAGACGTCGTTCTTGACCATGGCCGGGCTGTGGTCATAGAAGCTCTCGGTGCCGCCGAGGACCCACATGCGGTCCTTGAAGACGGCATACGCCGCCGACACCCGCGGGCACCAGCCGGCACGGTCGTTCTCGAGCGTCCAGTCGACGCCGTCGACGGACGACCAGACCCGCTGGCTGCACTCGGTGCCCGGCAGCTTCCGGCCGCCCATGACCCACATCCGGTCACGGTGCACCAGCGACACCGGCAGGTCGCCGTGAATCCACGGCGCCTCGGGCTGCACGCAGGTCCACTCACGGCCATCGGCCGACGACCAGACGTCGCGCGGGCCGGGCTCCTGCGCCGCGAACCAGCCGCCGAAGATCCAGAGGCGGTCGCGGAAGACCACCTCGCCCATGGAATCGCGCCCGCGCCAGCCGGCGTCGGGGGTGACACGGACCCACTCCGGACCGATCCTCGTGCCGCTCATGGCTGCTCCCGTCTTGTCCTGGGCCGCGGCAGGGGTCGCCGCGGGCTCCTGGCCCCTAAGATCGACCGGCATGGCGGCCTTTGCCAGCGTCGTGACGGCCGGAATCCGGAAGGTGATCGGCCCGGCGGTAGAGCGCCGCGGGAAGAATACCTCCCTGGCCTGGCCGTCCTCGAGGCGCAGGCCGTGATCGGCGCTGGGCACGACCAGCGTCCGGCCGTCGTGCTCCTCGACGCGCTCGATCTCGAAGCCCTGCGTGTGGCTGGTGCCCATCGACACGATCATCCAGGCGCCCTTCAGAGCCGACCCGGTCGGCAGTGCCGC
>JAAYZO010000702.1 GCA_012514865.1 Lentisphaerota bacterium
CCTGAACACCTCCGGAGCGCGCCCCGTCCGCAACGCAACCCCCCACGCCACCGCTCTCACGCGCGTCAGAGCGCCGGGAGCATCGCTGACCAAACATGCAAGCCGGGAATCTTCAAACAGCCCTGGGGGCAGGGGCGGGCGGTTTGACGCCGGGTTCTTGCTGTCCTACAGTCCTGCGCCATGTGGTCCTCAGGTCGGCAGGCCTGCTCTGGGGTACTGTCGCGTTCAGGGTGGGGGCCGCAGCGCTCGGGGAGTGCGATGACGGTGAGGACAACGACCATGGCCCTGCTTGCCGGTGCGTGGATGTGTGCGGCCGCGCCTGTGACCCTCTACAAGGGCAGCGACCTGGAGAACGCCCGGGAGAACGTCCGTCGGCACGCCTGGGCGAAGCGCGTGGTGGACGGCTGGCGGCGCAGCTCCGCGCGCATCCTGTCCTGCGACCGCGCGACCATCGACAGCATGATCGGCGAGCTGACGCCGTGGACGACCTACGGCAACAACTGCCCGGTCTGTGTCGGGAAGAAGTCCAGCATGGGCGAGGTCGGGCTCTACCGCTGGAGCGTCGACCGGCCCGACGAGCTGAGCTGCAAGTACTGCGGCACGGTCTATCCGCATCCGGACTACCCCGAGACCGGGCGCCTCGAGTGCACCCGCATGGGGCAGACCTTCACCTACTACGAGACCGCCGAGGAGCGTGCCCACCCCGAGGACCGCAGCGGCCGCTATGCCTACCGCTGGGCGAGCTGGCCGGTGCACACCAGTTGGAGCGGCCTGATCCGCTACTACCGCGCCGCCTGGTGCATCCGGCAGGTGCCGACCCTGGCCAAGCTCTACGCCCTGACCGGCGAGCTGGCCTATGCCGAGCGCTGCGTCTGGGTCATGGACCGCCTGGCGCGCGTCTACCCGGGCTGGCTCTACCACTCCTACAACGGCACCTTCGCCGACTGCCCGCCGGCCGAGGCGGCGCGCGAGATGGGGCGCCACCCGCGCGCCGGGCGCTTTCCGAAGGACGTCATCATCAACCCCTGCGGCCTGCATCAGGAGAAGGACTACGCCTATCTGAACGCCGGTTTCTGGGGGGCGGGGCGCTTCGGCACCGGCACGGAGGAGTGCAGCACGATCCTGGACATGACGGTCGCCTACGACCTGATCCGCGGGGCGCGCCGTCCCGACGGCACCCCGCTGCTCGATGCCGCGACTGAGAAGCGCCTGGTCGAGGACCTGATCCTGGCGGGCTGTGCCGACCGCGAGAACTGGGCCGAGATCAACAACAAGGCCGGCCCCAACCGCGCCCTGAGCGCCGCCGTCGGGATCCTCTTCGGGCGGCCGGAGGGGGCAAGGCGGGCTCTGGAGGGCTTCGAGCGCCTCCTGGCCGAGTGCTTCCACAGCGACGGCTTCTGCCGTGAATCGCCGAGCTACTCGTCGATGCACCTCAGTCTGATGGCGGACATCCCGATCGTCCTGCGCGGCTACAGCGACCCGGCCGGCTACACCCCGGCGCAGGGGAAGCGTTTCGACGACTTCAGTCCCTTCCAGCACGTCGAGCGCTACCGCCTGGCCCTGGAGAGCATGGTGCGGATGACGGCGCCCAGCCGTCGGCCGCCGGTGCTGGGCGATACGCACTGGCAGGCGGGTCTGTCGGCGTACCACGCCGAGGTGTTGACCTACTGGTATGACCGCGACTACGCGCCGCTCCTGCAGCGTGTGCTGGGCGCGCCGCTGGAGGAGACCGGCGGCGAGTACGCCCTGTGGTTCCGTCCGGCCGATCTTGAGGCGACGACCGAGGCGGCGCTGCCCCTGCACACGGAGTGGTTTCCCGACTGGCGTGTCGGCGTCCTGCGCGGTCCGGATCCCCAGGGCTCGATGGCGCTCTATCTCAATGGCTATGGCTACCACGGGCACCGCCACGACGACACGCTCGGGATGATCCTCTACAGCTTCGGGCAGGAGCGCGTCTCCGATCGCGGCTACATCTGGGACGACCCGCGCAACGCCTGGACGAAGAGCACCGAAGCGCACAACCTGGTCATCGTCGACGGCCAGAGCCAGGGCCGCAAGGGCCGCGAGGCCCGCCTGTTGCTCTTCGGATCGACGCCGATGGCGCAGGTCATCGAGGCCGAGGCGAAGGCCTACGAGCCGTGCGACCTCTACCGGCGCGCCTGCGTGCTGGTGCCCCTGGCCGGCGAGGCCTGCTATGTCCTCGATGTCTTCCGCGTGCGCGGCGGGCGGCGCCACAGCTATGGCCTGCAGTGCAATGGCACCCTGGCCGGCGTCACGGGCGTCGACCTGGCGCCGCTGGAGCGCGAGCACCGCTGGCTGAAGGCCTTCCGGTCGGGCGTCCCGGCCGGGCCCTGGCAGGCGACCTGGTCGGAGGACACGGTCGAGACCACCCTGCACCTCCTCAGCCCCGGGAACCGCGCCGTGGTGGCCGACGCCCCCGGCTGGCGCAGTTCCAAGGGCACCGACCTGAACGCGGCGCCGATCCAGCAGGCCTTCCTCGAGCGCGAGGCCGCCGGCGAGGGCCCGCTGGAGAGCTGCTTCGTGGCGGTCATCGCCAGCCGTCAGGCGGGCGGGAAGCCCCTGCAGTCGGTGCGGCTCCTGCCCAGCGAGCCGGCCGGCAGCGTCGCGGTCGAGGTCGTCAGCGACGCCGGCACGGATGTGCTCCTGATGAGCCCCGACGGGACGCCATGCCGGAGTGGCGAGGTGGCCCTGGAGGGGCGCTTTGGCATGGTCCGTCGGCCTGCTGACGGACCGCCGTCGCTGGCGCTGGTCGACGGGGTCCGCCTGACCGCCGGGAGCGCGGTGCTGTCGCTGGATCAGGCCCCGGCCGCCGAGGCCGTGAGTGCGGTCGAGGGCCGGACGATGGTGCTGTCGCGGGCGCCCGTCGTGGGCTGGCAGCCCGGTGCCTGGGTCCTGGCCGGCGACACCGCCTACCAGATCGAGGCGGTCGACGGCCCGCGGGTGCGGGTCCGCGACTACCCGGTCGGCGACTGCCGCGAGGCCCGCGTCGTGCCGGTGGCCAGTGTCATCGGCGAGCGGCCCTGAGCGCTGCAGCGAAACGCCGTTCGGCGCGTCGGCTGGAGATGCTATGCTGGACTGTCAAGGGAACCCGCGTTAGCCTGAAGTTCTGTCGCGGAACATCAGTCTGCCAACACGAGGAGACCCTGAGATGACAGCCCAGCACAGCAATCCGGTACTGTAC
>JAAYZO010000703.1 GCA_012514865.1 Lentisphaerota bacterium
TCACCCTCGGGTGCTCCCCTTCGCGCGGCCGTCCTTAGCCGTTTCACGTCAGACTGAAAGGAGGGTCCTGCCCATGCCGCGACGCTGTCCGACGGCGGCCGTTCCGCCGACATACCGTCAGATCATGGATGCGTTTTCGGAGTACGTGGCCGAAGACCGGCCGAAGATCGACTCACCGAAGGCGGCCGCAGACCTGATGCGGCCGATCCTGACCGGCAGGGAGCAGGAGGATTTCCATGTCCTGTGCCTCGACACCAGGAACGGCCTCCTGGGCATGCGGTGTGTGACGACCGGCCTGGTCGACCGTACGCAGATCCACCCGCGCGAGGTCTTCCGCGATGCCATCCGCGAGAACAGCACGCGCCTGCTTCTGATCCATAACCACCCGAGCGGCGACCCGACGCCCTCGGTGCAGGACATCGCCGCGACGCGTCAGCTTGTCGAGGCCGGGAAGATCGTGGGGATCGAGGTCCTGGATCACATCGTCCTGGGCCGGCGTACGCCGAACCGCGTGAAGGACTGGGTGAGCTTCCGGGAGGAGAACCTGATGTCGGCCTGAAGCGTCACTCCGACGCACACACACAAGAGAACAGGGAGAACGTCACCATGCCTATCACCCGCCCGAGATCGATCCTGGCCGCTGCGGCGGCAGCCCTGGCGCTCTGCCTGCCGCTGCAGAGCTGCCGGGGCAGGACTGACCTGGCACAGCGCCTGGTCACCGAGGAACAGCGCCGTGCAGCGGCAGAGCGCCTGGCCCGCTTCTGGCAGGTCACTGCCACCGGCCTTGGCGGCGTGGCCGTGCTGGCGCTGGTCGCCGGCGCCGCCCTCGGCTCCAGGGCCCGGAGGGACGCACACGATGACTGCCAGGCGCGATGACTCACGGCTGCCCCCGCCCGAGGTCGCCTCCGACCTCCCGCAGCTCGGCCCGGTGGAGCGTGCGGCCGAAGTCCTGCGCTACGGCCTGGCCCTGGCCGAACACTGCCTCGCCCCGGACGGCGCCCTGCGCCGACGGCTGAAGCGCTGCCTCTCGCTGGCGGTGCTCCTGGTGCTGCCGCTTCTGGTGATCCTGCCCATGGCCCTGCTCCTGGCCAGCGCGGGCGCGGTCGCCCGGCTTCTTGTCGCGGCCGCCGGTCAGAAGATCGTGGCAGTGGCTCTCGCCGTCGGTATGGTGCTGGTCTTCATCAGACTGGCCGATCGCCGGCCCTGACACACAGCGCCCGCCGCCCCTCTCTCTCTCTCTGCCTGCCCCTCCGTCGCCCCCCCTCCCGCCGTCCTCCACAGGACTCGTGTCCGACGCCGTACCCCGGCCGTCGGGCATCCATCCCGAACGAAAGGCTCCTGCCCATGCTTCACAGCCCCCTGTTCATCGCCCTGGTTGTCCTTGGCTCGGTGGCGGTCCTGGCGGCCGCTGCCCACCTGACCACGGTCGCCCTGGCCGTGATCGCCGCCGCAGCTCGTTTCTCCACGATTGCCGTGCCGGTGCTGGCCCTGGCGTTCGCGGCCTACTGGTTCTTCCCGCACGACAGCGGCCACGACTGCTGACACGCATCCCCCGCGCCCCCGCCAGGCAGACCGTCCACCTCAACCCCCATTACGGAAAAGGAGTCATCGCCCCATGCAGGTCATCCTCTCTTCCACCCA
>JAAYZO010000704.1 GCA_012514865.1 Lentisphaerota bacterium
GCCGACATGCCGGGCCGCGAGCGCCCGCGGGAGCGCCTCCTGCATCAGGGCTCGGAGGCCCTCAGCGACGCCGAGCTCCTGGCGATCCTGCTGCGCACCGGCCGGCGCGGCGTCTCGGTGCTCGACGTCGCCCGGCAGCTCCTCATGAGCTTCGACGGCTCGCTGAACCACCTTGCGGCGGCGACGGTCACCGAGCTCCGGCGGGTGCCGGGGATCGGCCTGGCGAAGGCGGTGGAGGTCCACGCCGCCTTCGCCCTGGCGCGCCGCCTGGCGGCGAGCGCCGAGCCGACGCTGCCCTGCCTCAGCGAGCCGGCGCATGTCCATGCCCTCCTGCGCGAGCGTTTCCGGGCGGCCTCGCAGGAGGAGTTCCACGTCCTGCACCTCGACACCAAGAACCACCTCCTGGGCACCCAGCGCATCACCACCGGCCTGGTCGACCGTACCCAGATCCACCCGCGCGAGGTCTTCCGCGGCGCCATCCGCGAGAACTGCTCGCGGGTCCTGCTCGCCCATAACCACCCGAGCGGCGACCCGACCCCATCGACGCAGGACATCGCCGCGACGCGTCAGCTCGTCGAGGCCGGCAAGATCATCGGCATCGAGATCCTCGACCACATCGTCATCGGCAACCCGGCCCGGGCTCAGGGCCGCGGCTTTGTCAGCTTCCGCCAGGAGAACCTGATGTGAAAGCCGGCGAGGCCGGCTATAGTCACGGGCGAGCGCTCGCTGCGGCGGTGGCGTCGAGTGGCGCCAGTCGGCAGGACGCCTTCGAGGAGAATCGGTCCCATGACAATGAAGTTCGGCCTGATCGGCCTGGGTCACCACGGACGCAACGCCGTCGCCCCGGCTTTCTACCAGCCCGCGGTCCACGCCGAACTCGGCGCGGTCTGCGATGTCTCGGCGGCGGCGCTGGACGCCTTCACGCGGCCGGTCGCCGGGAAGTACCAGGACCACCACCGCATGCTGGCCGAGGCGAAGCTTGACGCGGTTTACGTGGCGGCCTGCATGGACCAGCACTGCGAGCTGGTCCTCGACTGCCTGGCGGCCGGGTGCCATGTCGTGGTCGAGAAGCCGATGGCGACCACCCTGGAGGAATGCCGCCGCATGATCGAGGCGGCGCGGCAGGCCGGGCGTGTCCTGGCGGTGAACTTCGAGAGCCGCTATGCCGAACAGAATGAGATCCTGCGGCGCTGGATTGCCGGCGGGCACTTCGGGCGTATCGAGGCCCTGCACTTCGCCAATATGTGGGACGGCCACAAGACCTTCGGGCCGATCCGCGAACGCCGCGCCCGCCTTATGCAGCTCGCCGGCGCCCTCGACTGCGGCATCCACAAGCTCGACCAGGCGCGCTTCCTCGTCGGCGGCACCTGGAAGGACGTCGAGGCCGTCGGCGCCTGGCTCGGCGAGCCCTCGGACCCGCCTCCGCACATCGGCATCATCGGCATGCTCAGCAACGGCGTCGCGGTCACCCTCAACGCCAGCCTGGCCTGGGCCGCCAATATCGAGCCGCGACCCATGGTCAACACCCTCGAAATCGCCGGCACCCAGGGCGTCGCGCTGTGCCGGTCCACGCCGGACTTCA
>JAAYZO010000705.1 GCA_012514865.1 Lentisphaerota bacterium
CATGAGCCTGCCGGAAGTCACGACGGTCTGCTTTCCCGAGAGTGGCCCTGCCAACACCGACGCCACCCTGGCGCTGGGCCTGCAGCGCGCCCTGACCCTCGGCCTGAAGGACGTGGTGGTCGCCTCGACCTCGGGCGCCACCGGGGTGCGTGCTGCCACCCTCTTCGCGGGTTTCAACGTCATCGTCGTCAACGGCATCTTCGCCGAACGGCTCGATTCGGCGGCACGCGAGACCCTCGACTCGACCGGCGCCCATGTGGTCTTCGCCGGTCACGCCTTCGGCATGATGGGCCGGGCCGTAAAGCGCCGTCTTGGTGCGGTGCAGGCCGATGAAATCGTCGCGCAGACACTCAAGATCTTCGGTGACGGCTTCAAGGTCGCCGTCGAGGTCACCTGCATGGCCGTCGACGCCGGCCTCATCCCGCCGGGCCGCGAGGTCGTCGCCATCGGCGGCTACGGCCGCGGCGCCGATACCGCCATCGTCATCCGCGCGGCGCACACGCAGGACTTCTTCGACACGCACATCCTCGAGGTGATCTGCAAGCCGCGCTGAGGCCGCCTCACAACGGCTCGATGATCCAGGCACGCACGCCGAAGGGCTCGAAAACCGTCTCGATGCGGCCCTCCACAATCGGCGTGCGCGCGTGCTCCAGCGCCTCAAGGGCCGTCTCCGGAAGCGTCCCCAGCCCGTCGAGGGTGAAGGTCACCGACAGGGGCTCGCGGCGATTGCTGACCGCCAGAAGCAGGTAGCTGTTGTCGGGCCGCCGCCGCAGGCAGTGGCTGCAGTCGTTCAGGCCGTCCACCGCGACCTTCTCGGCCTCGGCCTCGCCGATGACGGTGCGCACGCGCAAGGGCAGCTTCTGCAGATACTCGGCCGTGGGCGCATCCGCACTGCTGCGCACCCGCCCTGGGCAGGCCTGGCCGAGAAGCCATGGCACCAGCGCCTTGACCTGCCGCATCACCGGGTACACCACAGCGCGACGGTACGCCGGCGTGGCCCGGTTCAGTCGCCAGGGCAGCAGCCCCTGGGCCCCCTGCGTCAGCGGCCCGAAGCACAGGTAGCGCATCTCCGCCAGGGTCGCGGCTCGGTACGGCTCCTGGATGACATCGAAGCACGGCGGCATGTAGACGAAGCCGGTGCGGCCGCAGGACCGCACCGCATCGGCGGCCTTGGCCGCGTCGAAGACCGCCTGAAAGAGATCCGCGCTCAGCGGGGCGCCCTGCTGTGGGTAGGCGTTCGGGACATTCACGTCGTACATCGCCGCCGCCGGCTCGTAGGTCGTCCACCACCCCAGCGTCGGCATCACGTAGGCCGCCGGGTGCACCTCCTTAATTAAGTCGTACAGCCACTGGTAGCCGCCGGCCATCCACTCGGCCAGGCCGACATCGCGACGCTGATCCCACTCCTTGTAGGCCTTGTAGAGGTGGTTCTCGGGCTCGTCGAAGGTCCAGTAGCCCAGCGTCCGCGGGTCGGCCGCGGTGATCTGCAGGACCTCGCGCATGACCGCGGCGAGCGGGGCCGCCGCGGCGGCCGTAGGCACGGTCGGGCCGCCCTGGTCGGCGCCATAAAGGTCGATGAGCGGATAGTAGATCAGGGCGACGTTGTGCTCCTCGGCCCGGGCGATCCACGCACGGATACGGGCCGCCCGAGCCGCCGGGTCGGCCTCGCGGGCGCAGTCCACGATCGCGGCATTGCCGCCGGCATCGAGCCACTCGGCCATGTCCTCGGGCCGCGGCAGGTCGAAGGTCCCCAGAACAAAGAACGGCCGACCCTGAAACCACAGCGGCTGCCACGGATCGCCACGGCCGGGCGCCGACGCGGCCGCCGGGCGCGCTGCCTCGACCCGGAAGTCGTCGAAGGACCCGACCGAGTAGAAGCCGCCGAAGCCCACCGCGCCGGCAGCGCTGCGGCCGGCCTGCGACTCCCAGACGTCGATCACCAGCGCGTCGTTGACGTGGACCTGATGGTGGTCGCCACAGAAGCTCACCCGCAGGCGCTCGCTGCCCACCGGGTCGCGCCGCGGCCCCAGGTCGGCCACCGCCAGGCGCTCACTGCCGTAGCGCAGGATAACGTCACGACTCCCGGTCCAGTCGGCCGAGAGCTCGACGTGGTAGGCCCCGGGGGCCATGCCGCCGGCCGCGGCCTGGGCGTCCACAGCACGGTACGAGACGATGGCGCGATGGCCGCGATCGGCCAGACGCGACGGCCCGACCACCAGGCTGATGACCCCGTCGGCCAGGCTGAAGCCCTCGACTGCCACGCCGGTGTCGTGCGGCGGGTTCCCAGAGCTGTACGCCAGACGCAGCGACCCGCCGTTGCCGGTGATCAGCTCGTCCAGAACCCGGCCGTCGACACTCGGCACACGCTTGACCCAGCGATGGACACCGCCCGGAAGCGCCCCCAGATCCGCCGTCGAGGCCTGAAAACGATCAAAGTCGTCGGCCAGGAGGACCTCGCCCGACTCGATGCCCTGCCCGCGGGCCGCGCCGTGGCTCAGCAGAGTCGCCAACAGGACCATACCCAGGCGCATCGTCGGTGTCTTCATCGAGGGTCACTCCAGAGCGCGGTCGAGCCGCAGCAGGGCCGCGACCAGCTCGTCATGAATACCGGCATAGGGGACCGTACCGATGATCAGCGGGACCATGTCCGCCGCATAGCCGCCCCGGGCGGCGACGTCGCGGTCCGGTGCATAGCCGGTCGAGTCGTTGGTCAGGCTGCTGACCCAGGTATGCGGCCCACGGGCACCGGCCACAACGTCGTTCTTGATCGCCTGCATGGTCTCGAAGCCGCTGCCCAGAATCGTCAGCGGCCCCAGGCGCAGGCCCATGACCTCGGTCGCAGTCGCCAAGTCCTCGCCGCGCTCAAGTCGACCCAGCAGAGCCCGCAGGGAGAGTGCATAGACCGTCTCCATGCGGACGTTCCGACTGCCCTCCGCGAAGTCGTCGTGGGCATCGGGGCGATGAAGGAAGGCCTCACACTCGCGCAGACGCCGGCGCAGCTCCTCGGCACCCCACGGCTTGCGCGTAAAGACAAGGCGCTCACGCACGCAGGCCAGGCCGGCAACCGGCATCGGCACGGCCGCCGACAGGGCCTGCCGCACGGCACGGGCATAGCGCCCGGCCACGACATCCAGGGCCAGCAGTGACTCGGGCTCGGGTTTGTGCACGACGCAGGAGTTCACGTCGCCCTGGGCACCCTGTACAAACAGCCCCGTGCTGCCGGGCTCCTCGCGCTCGAGGAGGTTCGTCGCCACCCCGCAGTAGTCGCCGTGAATCGCCCGCGTCGCCGCGCAGCAGGTGACCGGGTGGCAGCCGAAGTGACTCACGAAGCCGCGGCGGCGGCCGTCAGCGCCGCGCACCTCCAGGACACGGCAGACCGTGTCGGTGCGCTCGGGATGGGCCGGCCGCCAGGTGTCCTGGAGGACCTCTTCCAGGGGCGGCGCGTCGCGGTCGTACTCGCGGTTCAACCCGATGCCCTCGCAGGGCGCCTCGCCGTAGTACAGACTGCCGTCGGCGAGGTCCGCCAGGGCGCGCAGGACCGCCTGAGCCAGGCGCGCCGGGAGCGTCTCGCAGTACGGCGGGTCGGCCTCGCCCCAGCCGCGGTACGTCCCCACGGCCGGGCCGCTGTGCGTGTGGCTGCAGCACAGCATCAGACTCTCCGGCGGCAGGCCGGACTGCTCCTGCACCCGGGCACGGACCGCATCCGTGATCGCCAGCGGCACCCCGATCAGGTCGCAGGCCAGCAGGACGACACGCCTGCCCTCGTGCTCCAGCGCCATCGCACGCGCCCACAGGCGGTCACGCACCGCCACGCTGTGACGACAGCGGAACGGCCCAAAACCGCACAGCTCCACGCCGACCCGCGGCGTGATGTCCTGCCGCCCAAAGCCGATGCGCATGGCGTCCTCTCCTTACTCCCAACGGCGATACGCGCCGACACGGCCCGCCTGGAACCGCGGGCCGCGGCACAAGACCGCGCCTGTGCCCACCATCGACCGAATCCCGCTGAACGTGGGCCAACATACCCCCCGCCGGCGCCCACGCCAGAGCCGCGGGTGCATGACATTCCTGTCGGTGCGAAGTAAGGAGAGATGATCCTCTCGCGAAGACGCGAAGGCGCCTAGGCAGGCGGAGACGAGGAAGAACGGAGCGAGTAGATGCCGGCAGCGATGCCTCCACGTGGGATCTCGGTTCCTTGGGATCGGTATCGCTATCGGGATCGGGATCGACGGCCGCTCCTTTCCTGTCAGAACGGCACTCGTGGCGATTTCGATGGCGATCCCGATCCCGACTCCAGGCGAGACGAGTCCCAGGTCCCGCCCAGCCGAGAAGCCTGTCATGCACGCCAGAGCCGCCGACGGCGGCCGACGGCCGTGGGCCGCCACCGCGGCGATGCTGGAAAAACTGCCTGCCGAGGCTGGCGGCGGGAGCCATGGTCGTGTATAGGAGAGGTCGCCGCCGATCGAGGCCGAGGAGGCCCGCCCCTGTCCCGACCGACTGCCGCTGCCCTGCACTCCTCCCAGGCAGGCTCCCAGGGCGAGCCGCGCCCGGATCGTCACGGCAGCGCCATCACCTCGAGCCATACCTGACAGGACCGACCGTGCCGCCGAACGAACCCAGCAACGCCACCACCGCCGGCGCCACCACC
>JAAYZO010000082.1 GCA_012514865.1 Lentisphaerota bacterium
CTCGGGAAGGGTCACGCTCAACTCGAGGTCGTGCTCGCCGGGCGGCCACGCTGCGATGCCGGTCTGCTCGGGGGTGAGGACGGCACCGCCGAGGTCGTGGTCGTGGTTCTGCCAGAACGAGCGCTGGCCGAGGAGGACGACCATGGCGTAGCCGCGGGCGGGCGGGCGCTCGCAGACGACCCGCAGGCGCACCCGGACCGCCTCGCCGGGCCGCGCCGGCGAGGGCTCGAGGCTCAGGCCGGTGACCCGGAAGCGGTCCTCGGGGACGACGGAGGGCCTCGGAACATTCCAGAGCCAGTGCCAACGCGAGTTCGGCCCGGCGCCCGGGCGCGCCGGCACCCAGCGCCGGTCGGCCAGCCCGGGCAGACGCCACGCCGGCACGACGCCCTGGTCAGCCTGCGCCTGCCACTCGGCGTCGGTGCCCAGGCGCAGGCGACGGCCGTCGCGGAAGACGATCTCCAACTCGGCCAGGAGGCCCTGGCTGCCGACGGCGTAGAGGTCGTCGACGCTGGCGGCGAGGACATTCTCGCCCGCACGGAAGAGCCTCGCCTCGAGGGGCACGACGACGGCCTCCCGCAGCGCCCCCGTGTGCCATCCCGGGTGTGCCGCGACGGCCTCGCCGTTGACCCAGAAGCCATTCAGGCGGTCGAAGGCGCAGGTCATCAGCCAGGCCTCGGCAATCTGACCGGGGTCGGCGATCTCGAAGCTGCGCCGGAAGCAGCGCTGGAGGGGCTCGCGGCGGGCGATCAGCATCGACGGCTCAGCCCAGATCCAGGCGGCCTGCCAGCGCGGCAGCCACTCGTTCGGGAGGACCACCTCCGGGCCGAGGCACTCGACCTCGCCCAGGCCGACGCGGCGGCCGGCCTCGACCGTCACCGACAGGCGCACCTCGGCAGCCTCGAAGGCCGCCGCCAGGGCATGACGGCGTTCGCCTGCCGCGCCGACCTCGGCCGACGACGCATCGGCCAGGGTCGACCACGCCGTCGCGCCCGGGGCGCGGCCCTCGAGGCGGTACGCCGTCGGCAGCGCCACCGCGCCGAGCGCGGCCTCGACGAGCGGCCGCAGCACGACCGCCTCGAGGCGCACCGGGTGGCGCCACTCCAGGCCCCACCAGGTCTCGCCGGGAGTGTCGGCGGCGACCCAGCCGGTGCGCGGGTTGCCGTCGCAGGCTTTGCCGGCGGTATAGGCGAAGGCGGGCTCGGAGGTCAGCGCCATCGGCATGCCGCCGGACTGCCGCAGGGCGAGGTTGGCCGGCGCGGCGGCCGGTGCGGCGGCGGCCAGGCCGGCCAGGGCGATCACGAGGGCCGCCAGGCGGCCGGTGGTGCGCGCGTCAGTCGTCATGGTGCTATCCTTAACAACGGCTATGAGGGGGCCCTCGTAGCCGCCCGCGCCACCGTGCTACCCGGCTGCTCGTATGAAACATGGCGGTGTGCGGGCGCGGTCTTGTCGCAGACTTTCAGCCTGCAATGCGTCCTGTCCGATGTCCCAGGGCGTTGCCCTGGGCTGACGAATCATGCCCTTTCAGGGCGCCAGACCGGCGGGCCGCAGGCAGGCGCCGCAAGTGATGTCTCGGTCTGCCATGTCCGGCGCCCGGGCGCCGGGGATCCGGCTGCAGCGGCGCCACCGGCGCCGGGCGAGTCGGTCCACGGCGCCGCCCGTGGACCTCCCGGGCGCCGTCCACGACGCCCGGGAAACGACCCGTGGCGTGGTGCGTCGGAGACAGCTCGGCAAACGACCGTGTCACGCCGCGATGTCTCCTACGACCCGGGTCCCCGGCGGGGTGCGGTTCGGCAGGGGCTCCTACGGTCCTACCATGCCGCCGCCCGGCGACAAGGCAAGGCGTCGGCCGAGGGCCAGGCTGCCGCAACGTCCGCCTCTGGCACGCCCTTCAGGGTGCGTGGTTCGCGGGTTCGCGTTTCCGGGGGTCGGGCTCTCGCGCGACCCCCGGCTACGATCTGGCACCCCTCCAGGGTGACCACGTGAGCGCTGACGCGATTCTCGAACCCCCGTGGCCGGCGGCCGAGGGCCGGCGTCGGCCAATCCCGGGCGGGGCTCAGCCGTCCCTTGGGTAACGGACCCGACGACGCACTCACGACGGATGGAGGAAGGACCGTGTCCAAGTCCTGTCAGCGGCTTCTGGCGGTGTTGGTGGTGGTCGGGTCTTTCGGCTGTAAGGCCCAGTTCCTCGAGATCGGGCCGGCGCCGGCGGTCGTGGAGGCACCGGCGGCGGCACCGGCGGCGGCTGGCCGCAGTGACGTGGAGGCGGCGCTGGCGCCCTACGAGGACGTCGACTGGCGGCCGGGGACGCCCTCCGAGCGCACGCTGGTACCGTACGCCATGCTCCAGATGCGCAAGATCCGCATGCTCCGCGACAGCCCCTACGGGGCGACGGCCGGGCAGAGCCTGCAGGAACGCCTCCTCGAGCAGGCCCGCACCGCCCTGGCCGAGGCCCGCGCCGGCAAGGTCCTGCGGGCGCGCCCCGGACAGCTCAGCGAGCTGGCCTACATCACCGGCAACGACCACACCGTGCAGCCGTACTACCTCTATCTCCCCAAGGCCTACGACCCGTCACGGCCCTGGCCCCTGATGGTCTTTCTGCACGGCTACGTGCCCACCATCAGCATCATGGATCCCTGGCTGCTGAGCCAGGAGGCCTACGACGTGGCGGACCGCCATGGCTTCATCCTGCTGACCGTCTACGGCCGGCGCAACACCGACTTCCAGGGTGTCGGCGAGGTCGATGTCGAGGAAGCCACGCGTGAGGTCCAGGATCTCTACGCCGTCGATCCCGAGCGCGTCCACCTCACCGGCGTCTCCATGGGCGGCGCCGGCGCCTACTACATCGGCCTGCGGCGCCCCGGGCGCTACGCCTCGATCAGCACGATGGACGGCCAGACCGACATGCACGCCTGGTGGCCGCTCATCCTGCGCGACTGGCCGCGCAGCCGCGACGACATCCCGGCCTTCCGGCGCTGGCTGGTCGAGTTGGACAACCCGGTCGACCTGGTGATGAACGCCCGCAACCAGCACCTCTTCGTCCTGCACGGCGAGAATGACCCCCTGGTGCCGGTGGCGCAGTCGCGCACGATGGTCGACCTGGCGCGGGCCCAGGGCATCGAGCTGGAGTACTGCGAGGTCCCGGGCGCCGGCCACTACATCTACTGGGATCCCGCCATCCTCGACAAGGCCTGGGGATGGCAGAAGGCCTTCCGGCGCCAGCCGAGTCCGCCGCGCGTCACCTTCAAGACCTTCAGCCTGGAGTACGACCGCGCCTACTGGTGCCGCATCGGCGACTTCGTGCGCTGGGGCATCCCCGCGACCCTCGATTGCCGGGTCGCCCCCGACGGCAGCGGCCTCCTGGCGACCACCGCAAACGTCCGCCTCCTGGTGATCGACGCCAAGGCGGTGCCGCTGGACACCGCGGCCGGCCTGAAGGCCGTCGTCAACGGCGTCGAACGCACCGCCAGCCGCAATGCCGCGGGCGACTTCGAGATCGTCTGCGAGGAGCCGGCCGCGGCGCCGGCGGGTGCGACGCCCGCCGCCGACGCGTGGCCGCCACGCAAACGCCACGGCCTCAGCGGACCCATCGAGGAGGCCTTCGACGGGCCCTTCGTCGTCGTCACCGGCACCGCCGGCAATGACGACGAGGACCGCCGCCTGGCGGCGCAGGTCGAGCGCTGGGCCGACGAGTGGGACCGCTTCGCCGACGGCCGGCCGCCGGTGCTGCTGGATTCCCAGGTGACCGAGGCGGTCATCGCCCGCCGCAACCTCGTGCTCTTCGGCACCCCCGAGAGCAACCTCATCCTGGCACGCCTGCACGACCGCCTCCCCGTGCGCATCGGCCCGCAGCGCTACGAGGTCGCCGGCAAGACCTACGAAGGCCCTGACCTCGGGATGGTCCTGTGCTACCCGAACCCGCTGAACCCGCAGCGCTATGTGGTCGTCTACGCCGGCGCGCTGTATGGTGAACGGTGCGGCATCAACCACAAGCACGACCTGCTTCCGGACTTCATCGTCTTCAACACGCGCCGCTTCAACTACGACGACACCAACGAACACGAGGTTGCCGGCTTCTTCGACATGGCCTGGCGCCTGGCGCCGGAGCTGACCTGGGAACGGAAGAAGGAATAGGAGTTCGGAGGTCGGAGTCCGGAGTCCGGAGGTCGGAGGTCGGAGGTCGGACAGGTCAGACAGGTCAGACAGGTCGGACGAGTCGGACGAGTCGGACAGGGCGGACAGGGCGGACAGGTCAGACGGGTCAGACGGGGAGCAGGCGCCGTGCGCCGAGGGGCGCCGCCCTCCCCCGAGCGCCCTTCGGGCGCCGGGGAACGGGATCGGTCCGATCCCGCGGCCCAGGCCAGCCCGCCGCGGGGTTGTGAGGTCACACGCCGTGAGGAGGGACTCGCATGAGATCGGGGATCATCTGCTGTGCCGGGTTTCTGTGTGCGGGGATGCTGGCGGTCCGGGGTGATGTCACCCTCGTGGCGGGAGGGCGTTCTGACTATGTCATCGTGACGCCGGCGGCGGCGACGCCGTCGCAGCGCTACGCCGCCGAGGAGCTCCAGCGTTTCACGGCCGAGATGACCGGGGTGCGTCTGCCGATTCAGGACGACACGGGGCCGCTGCCGTCCAGGGCCATCCTTCTGGGCCACACCCGTCACAGCGCCGCGTTGCTTGGCGGCGCCGTCGACCTCGCGCCGCTCGGCGACGACGGCTTTCGACTGAAGACGGCCGGCGGGCACCTGATCATCCTCGGCAGCGGCGTACGCGGCACGCTCTATGGCGTCTACGAGGTCCTGGAGCGCTGGGGCGGCTGCCGCTGGTACAGCACCTGGCAGAGCGTCATACCGCGGCATGAGACCTGGGTGCTACCCGAGCTGGACGACACGCAGACGCCGGCCTTTGTCATGCGTGAGCCCTTCTGGTACGACCTCTTCGACGGCGACCTGGCGGCGCGCTGCCGTGCCAACGGCAACCGCATGGACCTCCAGGAGCGCC
>JAAYZO010000706.1 GCA_012514865.1 Lentisphaerota bacterium
GGCCATCGTCGTCTACACGTCCTCGGAGAATGCCTGGGCCTCGAAGGAGGGGCAGCCCGGGCCGTCATGGTGGCAGGTCGACCTCGGCGAGCCCCAGGCGGTGCGGGAGGTCCGGGTGTGGTACCGCAGCCTGGCCGGCGTCTACGGCTTCGTGCCGAAGGCGGTGACCCTCCAGCTCTCCGACGACGGCAAGGCCTGGCGCACCGTCCTCGCGAACAGCACGGCAGTGCCCCGCGAGGGCGCCGCCTACGAGCGCACGCCGAGCCGCTACGACCTCCAGAGCCAGGGGCGCTTCGTGCGGCTGCTGTTCGAGCAGGGCACCCAGCGGCCCGGCAGCACCGTGGTCGAGGTCACCGAGGTCGAGGTCTACTGACCCGGCGCGCCGGGCGTCACCTCGACTGGTGGCGGGTTCGGCAGGGTCACCCGGAAGCGAGTTCCCTGGCCGGGCGTGCTCTCCACCGTGATCGCGCCGCCATGCAGCTCGACGATCCAGGCGACGATGGCCAGGCCGAGGCCGGTGCCGACACTGCGGCTTTCCTCGACCTGGTAGAAGGGCTCGAAGATCCGGTCGAGGTCGGCGGCGGCGATGCCGATGCCCTGGTCGCGCACCTCGAGCACGGCCGCGTCCGCCTGGCGCCGCAGGCTGATCGAGACTGCCCCGGCCTTCCCCGAGAAGCGTAGGGCGTTGTCGACGAGGTTGTGGCAGAGGCGCCGCAGGAGCCCCTCGCTGGCGTTCAGGACGATGTCCGGCTGGATGTCGCAGTCGACCCTGACGGCACTGCCGGCGTTCGCGGCCCGGGCCTGTCGGACGACCTGGTCGACGAGGTCGGAGGCGTTCACCGGCGCCATGAGCCGGCGCTGTTCGGCGGTGCCGGGCCGGGCGAGCAGGAGGAGGTCCTTCAGCAGGCGCGACAGCGTCGTGATCTGCTCGAGGCACTCGGTGAGCACGGCCTGGTACTCCGCGGTGGTGCGCTCGCGGCCGAGGCAGACCTCGATGGAACCCCGCAGGGCGGTCAGCGGCGTGTTCAGCTCGTGGGCGGCGTCGGCGCTGAAGCGCTGGATGCGTTCGAAGGAGGCCTGCAGGCTGTCGAAGGTCCGGTTGAGTGCCTCGATCAGCCGCGCCACCTCATCCTGCGAGTGTGCCGTCGCGATGCGGGCGCTGAGGTCGCCCTGGCGGAGGCGCTGCACGGCCTCGTCGATGGCGTCGAGTGAGGCCAGGACCTTCCGGCTCATGAGGTGGCCGAGCGGCAGGGCCAGGAGCACCGCCAGGCCGAGAGCGATGCCCATGCCCTCGAGGATCTTCTCGACCAGCTCGTACTCGCTGCGGTCGCTGATGAAGACGATGACGTCCTTGCCGGGGCAGCGGAACATCACATGCCATTCGCTGAGGGCGTCCTCGAGGTCGTCGCCCTCGGACTCCACCCTCACGATGAACGGCCGGCGGCGCTCCCTGGCCAGGAAGGCCGCCTCCCGCGGCAGGCTGAAGCCCGGGGTCTGGTAGAGGACCTCGTGGCTGAGCGAGACGATGGCATAGCCGACGCGGCGGTGGCGGGTGGCGAAGGCCAGGTGGCTGTCGATCGACGCGATGGCGGCCGGGCTGACCGGGCCGCCTGGCGGCGTGCCGTGCGCCGCGAGTTCCGCCATGATGCCCTCGGAGAGGGTCTCCATGCGGTCGTCGGCGTCGCGCAGGATGCGGTGGATTGCGTAGAAGTTAAAGGCAATCAGGACGACGAGCATCAGGGCGAAGAAGCCCGCCGCGATCCAGGCCGTGAGCTTGAGCTGGAAAACACGCATCTACTCCTCCCGCAGGACGTAGCCCACCCCCCGCACCGTGTGGATCAGCTTCGGCGAGAAAGCGTCGTCGAGCTTGGCGCGGAGGTTGCGTATGTGGACATCGACGAGGTTGGTATTGCTGTCGAAGTTCATGTCCCAGACGTGCTCGATGATGGCCGTGCGGGTGCAGACGCGGCCGCGGTTGCGCATCAGGAACTCGAGGAGGGCGTACTCGCGCTGGGTCAGCTCGACGGGCTTGCCGGCGCGCTGGACGCGGTGGCTGACCGGGTCCATGGCCAGGTCGGCGAGGCGCAGGTCGGCGGCGGCCTGGCCGTCGCGGCGGCGCAGCAGGGCCCGCAGGCGCGCCAGGAGTTCCGCGAAGGCGAAGGGCTTCACCAGGTAGTCGTCGGCACCGGCGTCCAGGCCGCGCACCTTGTCCTCGACGTGGTCCTTGACCGTCAGCATCAGGATCGGCGTGCTGATGCGCCGCTGGCGCAGCGCGGCGGCGACGTCGAAGCCGTTCATCCCGGGCAGCATGACGTCGAGGACGATGGCGTCGTAGTCGCCGACCTGGGCCATGCTGAGGCCCTCCGGGCCCGTGGTGGCGCCGTCGACGGCATAGAGTTCCTCGCGGAGGCCCTTGACGATGAAACGGGCCACCTCGGGACGATCCTCAACCACCAGAATCCGCATGCCTGCCGCCCTGCTTTCTCGCGAGTAGGATAGGGCCACCGCCACACACCACAATCTAGCCTGCGTGCCGCCCGGCGCCCGACACGTCGGTCCGCGGCGCCGCCCGGGGGACCTCCCAGGGGAGCGGCTGCAGCCCGCCGCCGCAGCCCGATCTCCGGCGCCCGACAGGGCGGTCCCCGGCGTCGGCCGTGGACCTCCGGGGCGCCAGCCGGAGGTGGCATGCACATCCTTGCGCATGTCCCGGCGCCCCGGGACGCCGGACAGGGCACGGCGAAACACCGCGCGCTGCGCCTCCCTGCGACCTTCCGTTCCGGCGCCCTGAAAGGGCATCCTTCGTCAGCCCGGGGCAGCGCCCCGGGGCCTTCACCGTTCGTAGTTGCAGGCTGAAGGTCTGCGACAGGTGCGCCCGCGCCACACCGCGGAGGTCCACATGAGCCTGCTCGCCGGCGTCCCGTCAGGGCGCGGCGCTGGCCGCGTTCGGGCCGTCCGCCAACGCGTGAGTCTCGCCGCTCACGGCGCGCGCGTCGTAGTGCCAGACGTAGTCTTCGAAGGTCGGCCATGACCCGGGCACCAGGCCGCGGTCGTACATCTCTCTAAGGGCCTTCGGGTTGGACCAGCCGTCGAGTTCCATGCGGAACACCGCTGAGATCAGCCCGGAGCGCTCCTTGCCGCGGGCGCAGTGCACGAGGATGGGGTGGTTCCGTGGATCGGCGACGATGGCCAGGATCTCCGTCACGGCGGCGTCGATGTCCTCCGGGGCGCTCTTCAAGGGCAGGCGCACGAAGCACACTCCGTGCCGTCGGCACCAGGCCGCCTCGGCCTGGGCCTCCTCGTCCATCTTCGAACGCAGGGTCACCATCGTCTTCACGCCCATCAGACCCAGCACCGGCAGGCCGATGCCGCGCGGCTGGCCGCTGCGGTAGAAGACGCCCGGGCGCAGCACCCGCAGATTCGGCAGGTAGCGCTCGTAGAGGACGACCGCGCCCAGCGCGCTCACAGCCAGCACAACCAGAAGGGCCAGACCGACCCGCCTCCGCCGGCGGCGGGCCGGAGCTGACACGGGGCGCTGCGGGCGGTCATGGTCTGGAGTCATCGGCAGTCTCCTGGGCGGTTCCATAGGCACGTACAAGACCATCGGCCCATTAAGGGTCTGTGCAGTGCAGATGAAGAAGCCTTAATGTGGATGCAGGGGCGGGCGCGGCGGCGGCCTTCCAGCGGCCTCGGGTCGCAGGCGCAGGGACGGCAACAAGACGCGCCGCAGGAAAGGCACCGACATGCCGAAGAGAACGGCCTGGACAGCCGCCTCCGAACGCTGTACTGTCGGTGAGGTGCAGAAGCCCAACCGATTCCGATGGAGGCCCGGGCGGGCGAGATGCCTGTGGATGGCCCGGATCTGTTGGCTCGGGAATCTACTACCTGGACAGTGGAAGCCTGGCTCGGCCGGCACGCCGCTCAGGGCAGATCGTGAGGGACCGCGACATGGCCGCAGTACCGCCTGGAGAGATCGTTTCGGCGATCGCTGACGCCTTTGCAGAGAGTGGATCCTCGGCCGTTCTGGTCTCTGACAAGGAGGCGAATCCTCGGCGGTTCTACATCGTTGCCGGTGAATCGGCCTTTCCGGTGTGGGTCTACATATGGACCTTGACCCATGGCGGTGGTGCGGCAAGGCCTCGAGACGAGTACAGGATCCAGCTGACAGGTGTTTCGCCGCCACTGCCGGAGAATCCGGATGGTCCGACGCTCTTGGTCGGATACGAGCGGGACACCAAGTGCTTCGTGGGATTCGATCTCCGCAAACATCGAGTCTTCTCGCCCAAGTCGCCGTCCATACAAGTCAACATCAACACGCTTCGCAACGCCGTCAGAGATGGCTTCGCGTTTGCACGGAAAGGTAACGACGAGATCGCGATAGGGTTTCGCCCTGACAACATCCTAGCCTACGCCCTGAATGCAGAGAGCCTCCATGGAGAAGGCGCGGGTGCGGGCGTCTCCGACGCTCTGAACAGGGTCGTGCGACAAGTTCCTCTGGCAGAGGATGAGACGAGTGCCATTCCTGTGGAAAGGCAGAGAGTTGTCGCAAAGGTCTCTCGCCTGGTAAGGGACAGTGACTTCCGGCGCAAAGTCACAGTAGCCTATGACAGGAAGTGTGCGGTCACCGGCCTGCAACTTCGACTCATCGACGCGGCGCACATTGTACCCGTGGGTGCCGATGGCAGCACTGACGAAGTGACGAACGGCATCTGCTTGTCGCCGACCTATCACCGAGCCTATGACAGGGGACTGATCTTCTTGTCCGACGACTACCGGATGAGGATCAATAGAGCTATGAAGCGCGACCTTACGCGGCTTGGGTTGGACGGTGGTTGGGCGGAATTCGAGGCGCATTTGGGGCGCGAGATCTTCCTGCCGCCGGACCGTCGCCAATGGCCGAAACATGAGTACATCCTGGCCGCAAAGATCGCCAGGGGCTTCCGGTAAGCGTCTTACGACATCGCGTTGACTCAGATGCGTTGATGTAGTACGGTAAACGGCATGGCAAGGCCAAAGAGCACAAATCCCCGAAACCGGGTGGTCAACTTCCGTCTCACCGCTGGTGAATACGAGGACATGGAGTCCGCGGCGTCATCGGCCGGCTTCACATCCCTGAGTGACTATCTTCGTCGCCTTCATAGCGATGCTGTTCAGGCCGGGCAGCCTTCCGCCGTTGAGGAACAGGGATACCTGTACGACGTTCTGGAGCCCAAACTGTACGAGGAGACGGGGTACGGGCAGGTATACCTCGGCGATTCTTTGGGTCTTCTCCACAAGACACTGGAGGCCGAGTCTGTTGATCTCGTCCTCACGTCCCCTCCATTTGGGCTGGTACGCAAGAAGGCATACGGCAACGAGGATGCCGATCAGTATGTGGAGTGGTTCAAGCCTTTTGCCGAGGGCATGCGCCGTGTTCTGAAAAAACAGGGCAGTCTGGTGATCGACATCGGCAGTGCGTGGAAGTCTGGTGTGCCGACGAAGTCGCTCTATCACTTCGACCTGCTCGTGACTCTATGCAAGAAGTACGGCTTTCACCTCTGCCAAGAGCACTACTGGTGGAACCCGGCGAAGCTGCCGACGCCTGCGGAATGGGTCAACATCCGGCGCATCCGAGTTAAGGACGCAATCAACTGTATCTGGTGGCTCTCGCGTACTCCCTGGCCCAAAGCGTCGAATCGGCGAGTTCTAGCGCCCTACAGCGATTCGATGAGGGCGCTGATCAAGAATGGCTACACCCCGAAGCTGCGCCCGTCGGGTCACGACATCTCCGCGAAATTCGGGCGGGACAATGGAGGTTCGGTTCCGCCGAATCTGCTCGCGCTTGCAAACACGGAGTCAAACGGAGCCTACCAGGAGTACTGCCGGGCTAATGAGCTCCCAGTGCACCCGGCCCGATTCCCTGCCGGGATTCCCGAGTATTTCATCCGCATGCTTACGGATGAAGGCGACCTGGTGGTTGACCCCTTCGCCGGGTCGTGCGTCACCGGGGAAGTCGCCGAATCCCTCAAGCGTAGGTGGATATGCTGTGAGCTGGTTGAAGACTATCTGAAGGGAGCTCGGGCGCGATTTGTTGGCCTGCGTCCCAGGTTGCGGAAAGCCGATACCACCCCTTACCAGATCTTCCCTCCATGTTCCCTCGAAGGAGATGCGGCCGCCGGGAGACTGCCGGCAGACGGCGGCCTTCGCAGGCCACAGGCAGAGTCGATGTCTTTGGCCCCTTGCGGAGACGCAATAGGCGATATGGGCAAATAGGGAAAAGGCGTACCGGTTGAGGCTGTCCTTGGGGCCTCGGGCTGTTCGTTGCAGCAGCGGCCTTTCGGGCGACCTCAGATGCAAGGCGCTACGGTTAGGGAGGGAAGGGCACGGACGCAGGCGGACGGGCCCGGCGCGGGCTGTGCCCGCAGTTCAGGGGGTCGAGGGTCGAGGGGCGAGGGTTCCAGAGTCCGGCGCTGGGCGCTGGACGTTGGGCGTTCAGCGTCGGGCGTTTGCTCTCCCGCGGGGCGGGGGTGGGCACGGACGGGCTTGGCGTGGGCTCTGCCCGCAATCTGCGGGGGCGATAGGCGAGGGTTGGTGGTGCCGGCTCCGGCCTCAGGCGTCAGGCGTCGGCGCTCGGGCGCCCGGGCGGGCTCGGGCGCGCCGTCAGGTGCGGCTCGGGCACGAGGGCGGCCAGGTCGGGAGGGAGGGGCGACTCGAGGGCGATCAGCGCGTCGCTGACCGGGTGCGGGAAGGCCAGGCGCCAGGCGTGGAGGGCCTGGCGCTCGAGGCGGAGGAGCTGGCGGTCGGCGTCGGTGAGGGTCTTGTCGATGAAGCGCAGGTAGCAGGTCTCGTCGCGGCCGTAGACCTTATCGCCGACGACGGGGAAGCCGAGGCCGAGGAGCGTCGCCCGGATCTGGTGCATGCGGCCGGTGCCGAGGCGGGCCTGGACGAGGGTCATGCCGGCGTGGTGTCGCAGGGGGGTGAAGGCGGTGTCGCAGGGCTCCGCGCCATCGGGCGTGGCGGCGGCCGGGTCGCCGGGGACGAAGCGGCGCTTGGTGCGCAGGGCGCTGCCGGTGTCGTCGGTGAGCCAGCCGCGGGCGTGGATGGCCTCGCGGAGATCGCCCTCGACGATCACGAGGTAGTCCTTGACCATCTGCTGTCGCCGTGAGGGCTGTCCGAGCCGCCGCGCCGCGGCCGGATCGCGCGCCAGAAGGACGATCCCGGAGGTCTCGCGGTCGAGACGGTTGACGAAGTGGACCTCGGTCAGGCCGAGGTCGCGCCGCAGCAGGGCCCAGAGGGTATTCTGGAAGAAGCGCCCGGCCGGGTGGCAGGGCAGGTCGCCAGGCTTGTCGATCGCCAGGACGACGCCGTCGTCAAAGAGCACGCGGTAGTCGGTCCGCACCGGCGGCTCCTCGAGGCGCTCGAGGGTGTACTCGACGCGGTCGCCGCTGGCCAGGACCTGCGCGGGCTGGCTCGGGCGGCCGTTGACCAGGATGGCGCCCTGGCGGATCAGCCGGAACCACGTCTCGCGGCTCTGGTAGGCGAAGCGCTCGGCGAGGACGTCCAGGAGGGCGCGGCCGCTCCAGGGCGGCTGGATCAGGGTGCGGGCGAAACGTTGCTCGGACACCGAAAACTCTCCCGGGAGGCATTGCGGCTGGCGCCGCCTCGCTGCACTGTAGGCACTGTGCTGACGAAGTCAACGCGCGGGAGTGGCAGCGCAGGGCTGTTTGAAGATCGCGGCGGCGCTCACTCGGTCACCC
>JAAYZO010000707.1 GCA_012514865.1 Lentisphaerota bacterium
GAGGACCGACCCGTGGTCACCTCCAGGGTGACCGAGTGAGCGCCGCCGCGATCTTCAAACAGCCCTGGTGGCAGCTCGGGCGGGGTTGTGCCGGGGGCGGTGCCGGGCTATCTTTTCGCGATGTGTGTCGCCGGGCTGTTCGGGGCCTCTCCCGTGCCTCGGCGGGGCTGTCAACCCACCGTCAGGATGGTCTCCTCGATGCCACCCCATTTTGTCTTTCAGATGATGGATGTGTCCAAGGTCTACGGCGACAAGCCGGTCCTGCAGGACATCTCGCTGTCCTTCTACTACGGCGCCAAGATCGGCATTGTCGGCGAGAATGGCGCCGGCAAGTCGACCCTGCTGAAGATCATGGCCGGCCTGGATACCGATATCCTGGGCACGGCGCAGCTCAGCAAGGGCATGCGGGTGGGCTATGTGCCGCAGGAGCCGCGGCTGGACGCGAGCAAGACGGTCCGCGGCAACCTCCTCGAGGCGGTGGCGCCGATTCAGGCCCTGGTCGACCGCTATGACGCGGTCTGCGCCGAGCTGGGCGAGGACCACACCGAGGCCGAGATGAGCAAGCTCGGCGACGAGATGGACCGCCTGCAGACCGAGATCGACCGCGTCGGCGGCTGGGAGATCGACCGCCTTCTCGACGTCGCCTCGGATGCCCTCGTGCTGCCCCCGGACGACGCCGATGTCACCCGCCTCTCGGGCGGCGAGTGCCGCCGGGTGGCCCTGTGCAAGGTCCTCCTCGAGAAGCCGGACCTGCTCCTGCTCGACGAGCCGACGAACCACCTCGACGCCGAGACCGTCGCCTGGCTGGAAGCGCAGTTGCGCGAGTACCCGGGCACCGTCATCATCGTCACCCACGACCGCTATTTCCTCGACAACATCACCCGCTGGATTCTCGAGCTGGAGAACACCCGCGGCATACCCTTCGAGGGCAACTACTCGTCCTGGCTGGCCCAGAAGGCCGAGATCCTGCGCCAGCGCGAGAAGTCCGAGTCGCAGCGTCAGCGTGTCCTGCAGCGCGAGCTGGAGTGGCTGCGTGCCAGTCCGAGCGCCCGCATCAAGAAGCAGCAGGCCCGCATCAACCGCTACGAGGAGATGGCGGCGCAGGCCTTCGAGGTCCAGAAGGAGGACTGCGTGATCCAGATTCCGCCCGGCCCCCGCCTGGGCAACAAGGTGGTGATCGCCAAGGGCCTGAGCAAGGGCTACAGCGGCGTCGCCCTGATTAAGGATTGCGACTTC
This sequence comes from Lentisphaerota bacterium, assembly GCA_012514865.1. Classification (GTDB taxonomy): domain Bacteria; phylum Verrucomicrobiota; class Lentisphaeria; order Oligosphaerales; family JAFGRS01; genus JAGVUW01. The sequence goes on from JAAYZO010000707.1 coordinate 1,237, forward strand.
AGCCTGCCGCAGGGCGGCATCGTCGGCGTGGTCGGACCCAACGGCATTGGCAAGACGACGCTCTTCCGCATGATCGTGGGCCAGGAGCAGCCCGACGCCGGGGTCCTGGAGGTGGGCGAGACGGTCCGCCTGGCCTACGTCGATCAGCACCGCGATGCCCTGGAGGACAGCCACACGGTCTACGAGGAGATCACCGGCGGCGCCGAGGAGATCCAGCTCGGCGGACGCACCATGAACGGCCGCGCCTACTGCGCCCGCTTCAACTTCCGCGGGCCGCAGCAGCAGAAGCAGGTCGGCAAGCTCTCCGGCGGCGAACGCAACCGCGTCCACCTGGCGAAGCTCCTGAAGTCCGGCGGGAATCTCCTGCTGCTGGACGAGCCGACCAACGACCTCGACGTCGGCACCATGCGCGTGCTGGAGCAGGCCCTCATCGACTTTGCCGGCTGCGCCATGGTCATCAGCCACGACCGTTTCTTCCTCGACCGCATCTGCACGCACCTCCTGGTCTTCGAGGGCGACGGCCGCGTGCGCTGGTTCGAGGGCAGCTTCTCGGACTACGAGGAGGCGATGCTGGCGCAGGACAGCGACCACCTCCTGCACCGCCGCTCGAAGTACCGCAAGCTGGGCCTTAACTGAGGGGCCGTCAGGGCTGTCTGGGCAGGCGTGGCGACTCGGGGGCGCGGCGGCGGCGCATGGGGCGGGTGAACAGGACCTCATCCTCGCGGCGGGCGACGCCGTTGGCCATCAGCTCGCTGGCCTTGGCGGCCGCGGCGATGTGCTGCACGAGGTGGAGGCGATTGCCGGGGAGGCACTCGCGTTCCTGGGCCTCGACCATGACCCGCACGGCGAGGTCCTCGTCGACCCAGAGCAGCCCCCAGCCGTCGGCCAGTTCCTCGGGCTCGATGAGGCCGGCCGGGACGGCCAGGTAGAGCTGATCA
>JAAYZO010000708.1 GCA_012514865.1 Lentisphaerota bacterium
CGCGCGACCCCCGGCTACGATCTGGCACCCCTTCAGCGCCCGCGGGGCGCCGTGTCCGCCCGATCATGTCATCATGGAAATCGCGGTCGATCTCCACAGGAGGGTGGCCAGAACCGGATCTGCGAACGGCACCGTCGAGTCGCACCGGTCGAGACCGTCGGGCGCCTCAGGGCCGTCCGGCGCTCTCGCCATCGTCGCCGAGATGCCGACCGGGAGCGAGGTACTGGCGGACGTAGTCGGTGACCGCGGCCTCGAGGCCCCAGGCAGGGGCGGGGCAGCCGGCGGCGAGGGTCCGGGCCATGTCGAGGCAGGTGTGGTACTGATAGCGCCCGCGCAGCTCGGCCGGCATGTCGATGTACTCGATGCGGCGGGGCACCTCGAGAGCCGCGAAGACAGCCCCGGCGAGGTCGTTCCAGGTGCGTGCCACACCGCTGCCGATGTTGAACAGCCCGCCGGCCTGCGACTGCAGCAGGAACCAGACGCTCATCGCGGCCGCATCCTTGACATAGAGGAAGTCGCGCTGCTGCTCGCCATCGGCATAGTCCGCACGGTAGGACCGGAAGAGCTTCACCACGCCGCTGTCGCGGACCTGCTCGAAGGAGCGCATCACGACGCTGCGCATGTGGGCTTTGTGGGCCTCGTTCGGCCCGAAGACATTCGAGTACTTCAGGCCGGCGGCGCGGTTCAGAAACCCCTCGCGCTTCATCCAGAGGTCGAAGAGCTGCTTGGAGTACCCGTACATGTTCAGCGGCCGCAGCGCCTCGATGCCCTCGACAGCGCTGTCGAAGCCGAGGGCCCCATCGCCGTAGGTCGCGGCGCTGGAGGCGTAGACCAGCCGCGAGCCGCAGCGCTGCGCCAGCCGGGCGATCGCCTTGCTGCAGTCGACGTTGTTCCGGACGAGGTAGGTCGCGTCGCCCTCGGTGGTGTCCGAGCAGGCCCCCAGGTGCATGATGGCAGCCGGCCGCCAGGGCAGCGTGGAGCGCTCCAGGAGCGGGTAGAAGTCGTCCTTCTCGACGTACTCGCGAAAGCGCAGCGCCCGCAGGTTGCGCCACTTCTCGCTGTGCCCGAGGTGGTCGACGGCGATGATGTCGTCGATGCCCTGACGGTTCAGCTCCCAGATCACCGCCGAGCCGATCAGGCCGGCCGCACCCGTCACCAGTATCCTGCCTGCTTCCGCCATCGCGGCAACCTCCTCAACTCAGGTCAACGGCCCGCACGGCCCGCCGATGCGGCCGAGCCGCGCTCGCCATGCCGCACCAGAAACACAAAACCCCGCACCATCAGCTCACGCACCAGGTGAATGACACCCAGGCGGGCGTCCGGAAGGTCGATCTTGAACTCCTGCGCCATCGCCTCGGCTACCTGCGTCAGACGCACGCCCGGCTGCGTCGCCGCCGTCAGAAGGAACTCCCCGTGGGCATCCAGGACAATCTGTCGAAACGGATCGACCTTCACAAAACGACTCAGAAAACGCTCCATCGGGTGGAGCTCACGACGCACCCGCAGCACCAGCTCACCCGAGTCGGCCCGACGCGTCTCCAGGGTCGGATGGCGGTGCAGCTCGACGTCCAGAGCCCGGTCGATGTCGATCTGCCGCCGAAACCCCGATCGGGGCTTGGACGGCTTCGGGTAGAACGGCATGAAGTTGGCCAGAAAGCCCATCGCGGCATCGTCCTGCACAAGAACACTCGGCGGGCAATATAGCGGCCCATAGCGGCCCGGTGCGACCCGGCTGCCGCGGAAGATCCGCCTGGGGCCTCCCGGAGAAGGGACTCAAGGGACTCAAGGGACTCAAGGGACTCAAGGGACTCAAGGATGGGGCCGCCGGATCGTCCTGCTGCGGAGACCAAACCGATACCTGCCGATACCTGCCGATACCTGCCGATACCTGCCGATACCTGCCGATACCTGCCGATACCTGCCTGCCGGTCGGGGCCGGCCGGTGTCGGCCAGGACTGTGCCGGCGACGAGGCAGACGCTATAGTGTCGCCTACGCCGCGGGGCCGTCCCGCGGCCAACACGCAACACGGTGCGCGGACGGAGCAGACATGGCCAACATCATCTCGTGCAGAACCGGCGTCTTCGGCGCTCTTCCGGATGCTTTCGCGACCCTGGCCGCGGCCGGCGTCAGGTACGCCGAGGTCCCCCGCCCGGCCGATGGCGACTACCAGGCGATGGCCGACCTCGCCGCCGCCCACGGCATCACGATCATGACCATCGCCGGCCCGCTCAAGCTCGACACCGACGAGACCATGCAGGCCTACCTGCCCGTCATCGACGGCGCCAGGAGCATCGGCGTCGCCAAGCTCTTCTTCAGCGCCGGCTCCGGCCCGGATGTCCCCCGCGTGGTCGCCCTCGAGCGCCTGCGCACCGTCGTACGCTACGCCGAGAGCCGCGGCATCACCCTCTGCCTGGAGACCCACCCGCCGTTCGGCGTCAATGCCGACGTCGCCCGCCAGACGATCGAGGCCATCGGCAGCGACTCCCTGCGCTGGAACTACGACACGGCCAACATCTACTACTACAACGAGGGCCTGGATGGCCTGACCGAACTGAAGAAGATCGCGCCGCTGGTCGGCGCGGTGCACCTCAAGGACACCGATGGCCGCTTCAAGGGCCCGATCTTCCCGGTGTTCGGCACCGGCATCGTCGACTTCCCCGGCGTCTTCCGACACCTCGGCGACCTCGGCTTCGAAGGCCCGTACACCCTCGAGATCGAGGGCGAGAATGTCGCCAAGCTCGACCAGGCCGGCCGCAAGGACTTCCTGCACCAGTGCCTGGCGGCGCTGCGGCGTTTCGGCGCCATGGCCTGACGGCCGCGCCGGGGCGTCCCCCCGGGCCGGGTCCGATCCCGATCGACTCAAGGAGTTGTTGCCATGACAGACGCTCCCGTGGTGGCGCTGAGCTTCGACGGCGCCGGCCCGATCCTGACCGTACCCTTCGCAGCCGCCGCCCGCGGCCAGGTCCTCCTCGACGGCCGTACCGTCGAGGGCCCCTGGCGGCGCACCGGCGAGAGCTGGGTCTGCGACGCCGCACCCTGGTCACTGGCCGTGGACCGGCCGGCGGCCGACGCCTGGCGGCTCGTCCTCAGCAACCGCTCGGACCGCCCCCAGCGCCTCGGCACGGTGACCTTCCCGCACCTCGCCCCGACGGCCTTCACGCCGCGGCTCGCCTCAGCCGACTTCCGTGAACTCATCTCGGGCGGCTCGTTCGGCTCGATCGCCTCGGGCGTCAAGCCGGTCGGGCGCCAGCAGGGCCGCATGGACTTCCGGGCCCCCGGCAACATGCTCGGGGTCTACCAGCGCGACGACGGCGCCGCCGTCCTCCTCGGCGTCCTGCCGCCCCTCGGCGGCGGCCTCACCGAGTTCGCCGCCGTGCACGCCGAGCCCCACCTCGAGGGCGACTTCGGCGTCGAGGTCCGCCACGACCTCCAGTGCCTGGTCCAGCCCGGGCAGTCCGTCAGCCTCTCGCCCGTCATCGGCCTCGCCCAAGCCGACGGCATCGCCCTCATGGCGGCCCTCGGCCAGCGCTGGGCCGCCAGCACCGACCGCCGCCCCCGGCGACCCCCCATGGTCGGCTGGAATAGCTGGGACTACGCCGCCGGCGCCATCACCCGCGCCCAGATGGACCGCAACCTCGCCGCTGGACAGACGCTCTTCGGCAAGGCCCTCCGCGTCCACTGCATCGACGAGGGCTGGGAGGCCCAGTGGGGCACCTGGCAGCCCAATGGCAAGTTCCCGGAAGGCCTCGCCGACTACGCCCGCCATGTCAAAGCCGCCGGCGGCATAC
>JAAYZO010000709.1 GCA_012514865.1 Lentisphaerota bacterium
CGGAGGGGAAGACGCGGTGAAGGTTGTTCTGGAACTGCCGCCGCGGCACCACCTCGCTGAGGACGGCCTTGTTGCGCAGGCTCCACGCCTTCCAGTCGGGCGTCCAGGCATGGCCCGACCAGACGCGCGGCGAGGTCCCGGGGACCATCACCCGCTCCGCGACCTCGACGGCAAGGTCACCCGGGGTGCCCTTGGGGACGTATTCCCAGAGGGCGCCGGGGGCAACCAGCGCACGCCGAGGGTATCCTCGAGGAAGCTATAGACGGCGAAGGCGGTCGGCGTCGGCCAGCGCCCCGCGAAGAGGACATTCCCATCGCGGACGCGCAGGGCCGCGGTCTCGGGGTTGGCGCCGGCCTCGGGGAGGTCCGCGGGCTGCGCCGGACCGCAGGCGCCGATGTAGAGGCCGCAGCCCTCGACGGTGCGGCCGTCGGTGACGATCGGCAGCTCGACCTCACAGATCATCCGCACGTAGGCCTGGAGGTCCTTGGCGGCCGTCCGCAGCGGCTCCGCGGCCTCGGCCGGCAGGACGATGCTGGCGCGCGGCTGGCCGCCGCTGGCCAGGACGACACTCGCCGAGCGAACCGGCAACGCCAGGGCAGATACGACGATACCCACGACGACCCACAAGGTTCTCATGGTCTTCCTCCTGCTTTGTCTCAAGGCGCCGCCGGTGCCTGCCTTCTGGCGTCACTACCATGCCGGCCGGCGCCGGCATGGTGGTATGCACACTCGTATGAAACTGCGCGCCGTGGTGCTGTCGATGCCGTTGCAGTTCGTGGACGCCTCCGCGTCTGTGGACACTCGCGCTCCACACCAGTGGCGAGCGACGGTTCGCCTTGCCATGGCGGGGGCCAGAGCCCGGAGCCCTTGATGAAACGATACCGCCGGCTCAGAGCAGCCGGAAGTGGATGATCGAGTTCCAGGCATTCTCGGTGTTGCCGAAGCCGCGGAAGCGCACGCGGGTGGCCTCATGGGGCTCGAAGGCGTAGGTCTCCATGGTGGCGCTCTTGCCGGAGCTGGTGCCCTCGTAGGCCTTCTTCCAGGTCACCCCGTCGAGGCTGGTCTCGATGGCGAAGCGTGCCTGGCGGGCCGAGCCCTTGAGCCAGGTGATGCCGACGCCGCTGAGGCGCTGGGGCGCGACGAGGGCCATCTCGAAGCCGACATTCTCGCCCTCGATATCCCAGTACTCGGTGCGTCCGGGCACATCGGCGAGCATATCGCGCAGCTTCTGCAGGTCGGTGCCGCGCTGGGCCTCGATCCAGAGCAGGTTCGCGGCATTGGGGATACGCGTCGCGACCAGGTTCGCGCCGGCATCGCCGGCGTCGCGGATCAGGTCGAGGCCGAGCAGGGCTGCCACCACGCCATCCGGGAGGAACCACTCGCCCTGCTCGCGGCGCGCCGCGACCGGGAGATGCCAGGTCTGGCCATTGAGAGTGAACTCCGCCTGACCGGCACGGAACACCGCCTGACGCCCGGCGGCGTCGATGCGAAGCTCGTCGCTGGTGGTCTGCGCCTCGACGCCGCGGAGCTTCAGCAGTGCCGTGACGGGGAAGAGCTGCACGGCGCCATCGCGCTGCATCGGCGGCAGCGCCACCAGCGTGCCGTCGAGCATGACCTGACCGGCCAGGGACGGCGACAGGGCCGGCATGAAGTCGGCCGGGGCCGCGTACACGGCCGCGCCCGGCAGGGCCATCGGCTGCACGGCGTACTCGCCTGGCGGCACCACGAAGAAGGCGGTATGGCGTCCGGCCTCGACAGTGGCGTTGAAGCGCACCTGGCCATCCTGTGAGCGGATGCTCCAGGCGCCCGGGCGCAGGCCGGTCAGGAGGACCTGCATCGGCCCGGCGCCGGCCACCGTCACCGACAGCGGCTGCTCGAGCATCGCCTGGGTTTTGTTGAGGACCACGACGCGGTCGGCGAGGGTGAGGGTGAAGGCGCGGTCGTCCTCGCGCAACGCCACCGGCACCGCCGCCGCGGCGGCGTCGGCGCCCATGACCATGGCATGGAGGAACAGATCGCGGTCGCGGGCCGTCCGGCTGGAGACCATGACGCGGTGGCCCTGGCCTTCGGGGCGGTCCGGCCGGGGCGGCGTGAAGGCCATGCCGAAGACGCTGTTGGCATCGGCGCCGCTGAGGATGTCGATCTGGCGGTCGGCGGCGGCCGGGCGCAGGACATGCACCGCGACCTGGCCGGACTGGCCCAGGGCCTCGCTGCTCAGGAGGACGCCCTCGTCGGTCGGCACGGGCGCGTTCAGGGCGTTCACCTGCCAGTATTTCTTGAAGGCCGGGTTCGCCGCGGTGACGTCATCGAGGATGAGCAGCGCCGCCGGCGTGTCCGCGTTGTCCAGGTTCAGGAAGCAGAAGGTCCGCACGAAGCGCGTGATCTTGGTGCTGTAGGCCGAGGTCAGGTCGACCGAGAAGACGCTGAAGAAGGGCCGCTGGGCGGAGGGCCCGAAATCGGCGGCGAGCTTCGTGCCGGCAGCGAAGAGCGGGTCTTCCATGGTCTGCTTCGGGGTCAGCGGGCAGGCGCGCACCGAGCGGGCGCCGCCGTCGTTGGCGGGGGTGCCGGGGAATTTCTCATCAGGGTCGACCACGAAGAACATGCTGTGGGAGACCGATCGTTTGCAGAAGCCCGAGTCGTAGGGGGTGCCGTAGAAGTGGTACTGGCCGAGGTCGACGGCCTGCAGGCCGCGGTAGTAGATCTGGAAGCTGCCGGCGTCGGCGTGCTGGTGGTTGCCGAAGTTGTAGCCGCCGCCCTTCATCTCGACGACGACATCGGACTGGTTCCGGCCGAGATTCCAGCCGGTGCGCGCGATCATCGACCCGAGGACCGGCCCGAAGTCGAGGGTCAGGGGCAGCGACTCGAAGCTGTCGACCGGCTGGAGGTTCGGGTCGTTGAGCAGCAGGATCATCATCGGGTCGTTGCGCAGGCCGCCCTGGCGTATGAAGTCGCCCTTGATGATGGGGTCGCCGTTGTAGGCATAGCAGAGTAGCGGCGTCAGGCCGAAACTGGCCGCGCGGCCGTCGGCGAAGCCATCGCCATCGCGCAGGGTCTCGCTGGTCGGCAGGCGCATGTAGATCCAGAACTTGTAGACGTCGCCGATGTTGTCATGGAAGACAGGCTTGCCGGTCATGCGTTTGAAGAGGGTGGCGGCGTGCATGTCCCAGCCGAAGCGGAAGGGCCCGTAGCTGACGCCCTGGTTGTGGCGCGGCGACTGGTACTCGAAGGCCCGCATCGGCACCAGCTCCTCGAGGATGCGGTAGGAACAGTATTGGTACGGCACCGGGTCTTCGTCGTAGATGGCGATGCTCATGCTGAGGAGGTCGCGGTTGACCTGGCCCTCGTTGCCGTGGCCGTTGACGATCATCTGCCGGAAGGGCGGCCAGCCGATCTCCATGTCGTCGGCCAGACGCAGGAGCCCGGCGCGGAGGATATCGCGCTCGGCGGGCGTCATCAGCTCGTAGCACCAGTCGTAGACGAGGCTTCCGGCATAGATGGCCCGGCCGATCTCGCGGGTGATGTCGAGGAGGTTATCGAACTCGACGGCGCCGAGGTAGTCGCGCATCAGTCCGACCGCCTCGCGGCCGCGCTCGCGGTCGCCGGTCATGAGGAAGACGAAGGCCTTGGCCATCGCGGCGGCCTCGAGGGGGCTGTTGTAGCCGACGGCGGCGTCGGCGGGCGGGGTGAACTCGAACGGCTTCGCGGCGCGTTCCTGCATCTGCTTCCACAGCGGCGCGTTCTCGCCCTGATCGAGGTTGGCGCGGATGCCGGGCAGCGACTCGGCGTTGGCCCAGAGGCGCGGCCGCGACGGCGGCGGCACGACCGTCGGCTCGTAGGACGACACCGCCGCGGGGACCGCCGGCGGCACGTACGGGCTGATGCGGATGTAGTCCAGACGGAGGCCCGCGGGCAGCCAGATGCGGATGTCCTGCTCGGCACCGCTCAGGTCGTACTTGCCCAGGGCCTGCGTGCAGCTCTCCGGGCGACTCCACGGCACGAAGACCACCCGCCGACTCGGCCGCGCCCCGGCCACCGACATGACCAGCCGCATCGACTGCTGCTTGCCCTTGGCCTGGCGCATCAGCTCGGTGCCCTTCGCATCGGTGGCCGCGTGTGTCTGAATCCAGTAGCGCCCGGGCTCGCTGGCCTTGACGGTGAAGACCAGGTCCGGCTCGCTCTGCGGCTGGTCGAGGGCCTCGCTCACGCCGGCGCGCAGACTCACGCCCTGCTTGCTGGGGAAGGACTCCTGGGACACCACCTCAACGCGGTCGGCGTGGAGCCTGGCCGCCTCGGCTTCGTAGGTCAGCGTCGCCGGCGCCGCGTCGCTGCTGGCCGCCAGTCCCAGGCTCAGCAGGGCCGCGCCCACACCCATCCTCGACATCATCACCTGCATGGTCACCATCCTTGATCGTCTGCGTCTATCGGGATCCACGTTCTGGGAATCGGCATCAGAATCGGGAGATCACGGCGCCAGGGCGAAGGCCTTCGGCTCGGCGGTCAGGTCGAGGGTCGCCGCGGCCTTGCCGAAGCTGAGGCGGACCTGCCCGCGGCCGCTGACGCTGCCGCGCAACACGCCATTGTCGACGACGACGTCACGGAAGGCCGCGTCGCCGTCGCCGGTGACGGCCGCGTCGAGGCGCTCGAGGACGGCCGCCTCGCCGTCAGCCAGGGCCACGGCGGTGCGGCACTCGCCGGCGCGGTAGGCGGTCACCCAGTCACCCGGGCGGCGCCGGCCCTCGCTGTCGAGGTGGTGCGCCAGCACCAGCGGCGCCTGGCCCCTCCAGCCGTAGGAGCCGTCGTGGGTAGCGATGACGCGCTCCTGGCCGAGGAGGTAGCCCTGGTGCAGCTCGATGGGCGTGAACGGGAACACCAGCGGCGAGATTTCGTGGGTGTAGTCGTAGCGGGTGCCCACCAGGAGCGTCGCCAGGCCCAGCGACCGCGTCCAGTTGCCGAAGTCCGGCCGCCAGCTCGCGTAGCCCAGCGGCGTGTCGAGGTTGCCCTGGTAACACCAGGTGTCGTTGTGCTGCACCTCGATCATGCGCTGGACCCGCTTCTCGAGCAGCCGCCGCGTGCAGGGCGCGCCGTTGCCCATGAGGGTGCCGCCCTTGGCACGCACCAGGTCGATGACCGCCAGGCGGTGCTCCTCGCCGAGGAGGGTCGTGATGCCGATTTCGCGTTCGATGCGGTAGGTCGTCGGGTTGAGGGTACAGGAGGCGCCGTCGTGCTGGTTGTAGGTAATGAGGGGGGCGCCATAGGCGACGTTCTCCATCTCATCCCAGTAGAGGCCGTCGATGCCCATCTCGTCGAGGTAACGCTCGGCGACCTCGAGCATGGCCTTGCCGTAGCTGTTGTTGAGGGTGGCCACGACGCTGTAGGTGAGGCTGTAGACGCCATTCCACTCGGTGCTGAGCTGACGGCCCTCGCGGTCGGTCAGCCAACTGTCGCGGAAACGCTCGTGGCCGCCCTCGGAGGTGTCGCGCTGCGAGTCGTAGTAGACGAGGACTTTCAGACCCGGGCGGGCCTGGCGCAGGCGCGTGGCGGCATCGCGCAGGCGGCCGCGGAAGTCGGCCCAGTACGGGTCCATGACGCCGGTGCCGAAGCCGATGCGCTTCTTGTCGTACTTGCGGTCGACCCAGCCGCCGCAGTAGCAGGCGTAGCGTATGCCGAGGCGGTCGAGCTGCTGGGCCAGGGTCTCGATGGGTGTCGCCAGGACCTGGTCCGGGCTGAAGAAGGTCCACGGCCCTTCGGCGGTGAAATTCGACCCCCAGTCTTCGCGGACGAGGTTGATGAAGTCGTAGTAGTCGGGCGAGGCCACCGGGTAGACGGACCACTCGAGGGTGCGCGAGCCGCCCGGTGGCAGCCAGAGCATCTCAGTGCGCACGCCGGCGCGGTACGGCGTCGCCTCGACGAAGAGCCTGGCCTGGTTGCGGAAGACGGTGTCTTCGCAGAGAATGCCGAGGCTGAAGGCCGCGTCGGCGATGTGGACACTGGGGTTGGCCGGGGCGTACTCGTTATCCAGACCCGGGTCGGGATTGCCAGCCAGACGCAGACGCGCCTCCGGACAGACGCTCAGGTCGAGGTCGTGGCGCACCAGCAGCCCAAGCGGCGCCGCCGCGTCGGCGTTGGTGATGGTATCCGCCACCGTCACCCGCCGCGGCGTGAAGCGCACCTCGCGCTCCAGGCGGTAGTGCCGCCCGGCGGCGCGGACGCGTCCGCCGTCGGCGCTCGGGCTGACCTCGACCGCCCAGGCGGCCTCGCCGGTGCCGTCCGGCGCCGGGCCCGCGACGAGGCGATTCAGCCCGGCGTCCGGGTACGACACCGCGCTGGCGAAGGCCCACTCGCGGCCGCCGGCCTCGAGGACGAAGCCGCCGCCCGGGAGGAGCCGCCCGCGGTAGGGCGCCGGGCCGGCGCCCGGCTCGCCGCGGTTCAGCACGACCTCGCCGGCGGCGCCGCCGGCGCTCATGGTCGGGCTGGGCACCGGCTCGGTCCGTATCACGAGCTGGCGCAGGACGATGTCGCCGCCGCCGTCCTTGAAGTAGCTGTGTTTGATGTTGACCGTGTTGGTGATCTCGAGGCGATTCTCGGCGGCCGGGTTGCTGAGGTCGGTGACGTCGAGGACGAACTCGTACGGGTTGACGGTGTAGTAGGCGGCCTTGCTGGCCATCTCGAAGTCGGGGGCGTAGACCAGCCGCCAGTGGCCATCCGTGCACCACGACGCCGGGAGTTCCGCCGCCACCGGCGAGACCAGCGGCCGGTTCACCAGCCGCATGACCTGGCGGCTCTTCGAGGCGGCCACCGGGCGGCCGTTGAGGTTCATCCGCATGAACATCATCGAGCCGCCCAGGGTCGGGAGGTCCATGCGTGCCATGAAGCGCAGGGTGACCGTGGTGCCCTCCTGCGGCAGGGTGCCGAACTCGAAGGCGCGGGTCTCGCCCGGCTTGATGTGGACATCGCCCTCGGCAAGGGGCACCTCGACGGCCCCGGCCAGACAGGCGGCCAGCGACACGCACAACGCCATTCGAGAGCTGATCATGGCAGTCTCACTCCAGACTCGGCTTGCCAGGGGGCTACAGACCGTCGGTCGCAGCGACGCGGGCGCCGGCGATGCCGACCGGCGGCCGCGCCGGAACACCGGCGTCAGCCGGGGCAGTTGGCGCGCATCCAGGCCAGGCAGTCGGCGTAGCCCTGCGCCTTGTCCGTGCGGCCTTCCCATTCGGCACACCATACGCCGCGGTAGCCGGCCTCGACGAGGGCGCCGACCGCGGCCATCAGCGGAATCTCGCCGTGGCCCAGGACCGCGCCGCGGTACTCGGCACGCACCCCGGAGCCGTCCTTCAGGTGGGTGTGCAGCACGTACGGCGCCAGGGCCTTGAAGATGCCCGGGAGGTCGGCGACGGCATTGCCCCACCAGCGCAGGTTCATCGTGTCGAGATTCGAGCCGACGTGCGGCGAGTCGGCCAGCTCGAGGGCCTTCAGGAGCACCTTCGGGTTGTTCGTGACGGTGCCATGGTTGTCGACCGCCAGGCGGATGCCCATGTCCTGGCAGAACGGCAGACAGGCCTTCAGACAGCCGGCGATGGCCTCGGCCCAGCGGTCCTCCGGAACGCTCTCCTTGGGCTGGCCGCCCTCGGTGCGCAGCACCCGGGTCCCCAGGATCGTCGCCAGCTCGGCGACCCGCTGCATGCGCTCGACCTGCTGGCGCACGGCGGCGGCGTCGAGCTGCACGAAGTCGTTGTTGGCGGTCAGTGCCGACGCGGCGATGCCATGCCGGTCGAGGATGGCCTTGGCCTGGTGGGCGCGGGCCGGATCGAATGGCGCGTCCTTCGGCCAGACGTCGGTGATCATCACCTCGCAACAGTCGAAGCCGGCGCCGGCCGCGTAGGCGATGAAGTCCTCGAAGGTGTCGCCCGGGGTGTTGTAGTGGATCAGACCGAAGGGCATGGCGTTCTCCTGGTGTCTGGACCGCCGCCGCGAAACGACCGCATCCGCCGCGGCGACGGCCCCATGCCGCGACAGTACTGCCGGCGCCCGGAGATGCAACCCCGCGGCGACCGCGGGCAGGGCTGTTTGAAAGTCCGGTTCTTGCACCCCTCCAGGGTGCATGGCGTGCAATCCGCGCTTCCGGGGGTCGGGCTGCGCGCGACCCCCGGCTACGATCTGGCACCCCTCCAGGGTGACCGAGTGAGCGCCGTCGCGATCTTCAAACAGCCCTGGACCGCGGGTGCATGACAGGTTTGTCGGCTGAGGGGGAAACCTGGAATTTATCTCGCCTGCAGGAGGATCGTCTCTCCTTCGTCGCACCGACAGGTAATGTCATGCACCCTCGACCGCCCACGCGAGCGTTCTGACAGGACGCACAGGACGCAGAGAGGCGCCAAAGGGCGCAAGGGGAGACGGCCCGGAGAGGGCTGGCCGCAAAGAGGCGCAAAAGGCGCAAGGGAGAACTGGCGGTGATTGGAGGCGTTCTTCTCTCTCTTGCGCTTCTTGCGCTTCCTTGCGGCAGGCAAGTCTCCATAACCCTTTGGGGTAAGGAAGCCACCCGGTGGCCACCATCGTCACCGCGGACGGCCTCCGCCCGGTCAGCCCCGCCCGGGTCCCGGCCAGCGCCGGTCACGCCACGGCGACACCAGCGGCGCGTCGCTCGGGCAGTGCGGCCGGCTGTTGCGGACCCAGCCGCAGTCGCGCGACTCGAGTTCGCCGACGAGATAGCCGCGCCACTGCGCCACCTCGGCCTGGCGGGCGGGGTCGGCGCTGAGGTCGTGGCACTCGCCGGGGTCACGCTCCAGATCGAAGAACTGCTCCTGATCGAGGCGCGGCAGCCAGACGTATTTCCGGCGGCCGTCGGTGACGTACTGCATCTCCTGCTCGGGCGCGTAGCAGGTGCAGTGCTCGCCGTGGATGAAGGGCCGCCAGTCGGCTACCGGGCCGGACATGGTCGGCAGGACGCTGCGGCCGTCGAGGGTCTCCGGCAGGCTGACGCCGGCGGCCTCGAGGAGGGTCGGCATGACATCGCGCAGCTCCACGACCTCGTCGGCGACCGGGCGCAGGCCGCCGCGGCGGTCGCGTGGCGGCGTCACGATGAAGGGGATGCGGCTGCTGCCCTCGTAGGCGTAGGTCTTACGCCAGAGGTTGTGGTCGCCCTGCATATCGCCGTGGTCCGAGGTGAAGAGGAACCAGGTATTGGCGGCGGCTTCGGGGTCGTGCCGCCGCAGCCAGTTGAGCAGTCGCCCGATCTGGGTATCGATGAACGAGATCTCGCCGCAGTAGCCGGCGCGGGCGCGGTGAATCTGCCCCGGCGTCATGCGGCCACGCCAGGCATTCGTATCGCGGGCCGTCCGCGGGTCGTCGTGACAGGCGGCCCAGGCGCCCACCGACGGCGGCACCAGCTCGGCACGGTCATAGAGGTCGAAGTAGTACGGCGGCGGCACGTACGGCGAGTGCGGCCGCGCGAAGGAGATATTAAGGAAGAACGGCTCGCTGCGGTCGCGGCTGGCGAGGAAATCGAGGCTGCGTGCCATCGTCCAGGCGGTCGGGTGGAGGCGCTCCTCGGTGTGCCAGGGCCGCGCCAGCCACGAGTTCCAGTCGACGCCATGGTCATCAGGGGTGACGCCGGCAGGGGCGTTCGCTGCAAACCAGCGGCGGTGCTCGCTGTCGGGCATGCGGCCGGACTCGTCGAGTTCCATCGACTGGAAGCCCATGCGGGCGCGCTGCGGGTGGAAGTGGCCCTTGCCGACCATGTGGGTGCGATAGCCGGCCGCGGTCAGCTCGCCGGCCAGGGTATGCGGGAAGTCGTTGGGGACATGTCCCTGGCCGCGGCCCATGCCGAGGACGCCGGTATGCCACTGGTTCTGGCCGGTCCACAGGGTGGCTCGCGCCGGCAGGCAGGAGGGCACCGCCGAGTAGGCGTGTGAGAAGAGCGTGCCCTGGCTGGCGAGGCAGTCGAGGTTCGGGGTCTGGACGACCGGATGGCCGGCGGCGCCGAGGCAGTCGCCGCGCATCTGGTCGGCGATGATCAGGAGGACATTCGGACGCGCTGTCGGCATGATGGCCTCGCTTGTCGTGACACCGCCCGGCGCACCAGCGGCGGCGGTCAGGGTGAGCCTCCGGCACGCAGGGCGCCTGAGACGCCCTGCAGGATCAGCTCGGCCGCCAGCGCCGCCAGGACCAGGCCGGTCAGTTTGCTCAGGATGGTGATGCCGCGCTTGCCCACGAGGCGTTCCAGGTAGGACCCCGAGAGCAGCACCGCCGAGACCGCCACAATCGCCATCAGCAGCGCCAGACAGCCGGCAGCACGCGCGGCACCCGTCGTCAGGTCGGCGCCCATGACCAGGAGGGTACCGATGGTCGCCGGACCGGCAATCACCGGCACCGCCAGGGGCACCACCGCGATGTCCTCCTCTTCATTCTGCGCCAGTTGCATCGGCGTGCGCTGGACCATACTCACGGCCGAGAGGAAGAGCAGTCCGCCGGCGCCGACGCGGAAGGCGTCGACCGTGATCCCGAACACCGCGAAGAGGGCGTTGCCGAAGAAGAAGAGGACCATGCAGACCACGAGCAGGGCCAGCGCGATCTGCAGCACCAGCCGCCGACGCTGGCCCGAGCTGTAGCCCGTGGTCATGCTCAGGAACATCGACAGGGCGAAGAAGGGGGTGAAGAGAAAGAAGATCTTCACCCACACCGCCCAGAAGACGCCAAGCAGGGTCGCCATGGTCACATCCGCCAAGGGGGCCTCCTCAGAGGCGGTAGCGGGCCATGCTCACGGCGCGATGGGTGTCGCCCGAGAGCGTCGCCGCCAGGCCCAGGCACACCGGCGTGAAGGCGTCCTGCGGACGGCACTTCGGCTCGCCCGCGCCGCGGACGAAGCGGAAGAAGCTGTCCTGGACATCGCCGTCGGCGCCGCCGTGCGAGATAGCCAGGTCGACATCGATCGGGATCTCGGTGCTGGCGCTGGGGTCGCGCTGACGCAGGGTCAGGGTCTTGCCCGAGAGGCTGCCCTCGACGGCGGCCTTGGTGCCGGCGACGCGGATACGGCGGTCGCTGAAGCCGGCGACGACGTTGCAGGTGTAGGTCGCCAGGATGTCACCCTCGAAGGTGACCGTGGCGATGCCATGGTCGAAGGTGTCGCTGGGGGCGTTGAACAGGCAGAGGTCGTGGGGCTCGCCGCCGGCCTCTTCGCGGATCTTCACCAGCGGCGCGGCCTCACGCGGAGCGCGGTCCGGGCAGGTCGCCTCGAACTGGCAGTCGCGGCACTGCATGGCAGCGCCGGGACGCGGCACGTAGTACGTCTTCTCGGCCGCGGCGTAGACCTCGACCGGCTTGGCGCCGGCGAACCAGGCGAGGAGGTCGAAGTCGTGCGAGGCCTTGGTGATCCACAGACCCCCGCCCTCGGACCGGAAGCGGTTCCAGCGCCGGAAGTAGGTCCGCCCGCCGTCGTAGAACTCGTCGGCCTGGATGGTCAGGAGCTTGCCGAGACGGCCGCTGTCGATGACCTCCTTGACCTTGGCATAGACCGGCGCGTAGCGCAGGTTGAAGCCGACGAAGGTCTTGCCGCCAGCCTTGCGGTCGGCGGCGATGATGTCACGGCAGGCCTTCAGGGAGATCTCGAGGGGCTTCTCGCAGAAGACGAATTTGCCGGCCTTGAGGGCCGGGAGGACCACCTCACAGTGGTGCGCATCGCTGGTGGTGACCATCACCGCGTCGCAGTCGACCGAGGCGAGCAGGTCGTGGATGTCGGTGAAGATCCGCGCCGACGCCAACTGGCACTTCTGCGCCATGTACTCGGCACGCTTCACAATGCGGTCGCACAGGGCCACGATCTCGACGTCGGCACGCTTGGCCACCGCACCCACCAGCCACGAGCCGCGACCACCAATGCCGACAATCGCTACCTTCACCTTGCTCATCGAATCGACCTTTCGCCTGCACTGTGTGAATTACCGAGAGAACGAGCCGCCAGAACGGCTGCAGACCCAGCCGCCCGAGCGCCGGCATGGCCCGAGGGCGTGCCGGCAGCACTGCCGCGGCAGACCTGGTCGCGCCTAAGCCTCAGACCATAAGCGAAAACCGCGCCATTCCAAGCGGCGCGCCGCACCGAATGCGCTGAATGCCCGCCCGCCGCCTCCCGGCGCCGCCACCCCGAAGGGACACCGGGGACATCAGCGACATCAAGAGTCAAGAGGTCGCGCGCCAAGGTCGGTAGGATTCGGCAGGGCTCGGCAGGGCTCGACAGGTCCCGACAGGTCCCGGAAGCGCTCCCCCGCCCCGCGCCACGCCGGCACCGGGGGTACGGCTGGCGTGGCATGCCCCATGCAAAAAAGGAACCCCTGAACCGTCCTTTCGGACGATTCTGGAGTCCCCTTGAGAATCGCACGGCGGGCGCGCGGCCCGCGCGTGTCAGATCACCACCGACGGGCGCCGCCACCGCCGCCGCCGCCACGCGGGCGATCGGCACGGGGCTTGGCCTCGTTGACCGTCAGGGCGCGACCATCGAGTTCCTTGCCGTTGAGGGCATCCATCGCGGCCTTGGCCGCGGCGGCGTCGCTCATCTCGACGAAGGCGAAGCCCTTCGGGCGGCCCGTGTCGCGGTCCGAGATCACGCGCACCGAGTCGACCGCGCCGTAGGCTTCGAAGAGCTCGCGAAGCTGGTCCTCGCTGGTGCTGTACGACATGTTTCCGACGTAGATATTCACTGCCTGCCATCCCATCAGCCCGGAACCTTATGGTATGTGGCCGACTCGACCGGCGTCCGGGCGGACACGCCAATCTCAATCGGTTCCCCGCCTTGACGGCTGAAGGGACGGAATCCTGTCGGGTGGCCGGCAGTGTCCTGTCGGTCCCGGGGGGACCCCCATCTTGGGGTGCCAATGCACCCCGGAAATCATCTCCGACGCAGGATATCTCGTGCTAGGCAGGAGAACTACGGCAGGTAATGAAGAGCACCTCTACGCAAGGTCATAACCACATCCTACATTACACTGGCGCCAAGCGGCGTCAAGTGGCGCCGCAACGATTTCCGCGGCGGGCGCGCCGCAGCGGCGGCGGTGCCGGACCGCCGCCGGGACCGGGAGGCGTGCGGGCCGGTTCAGAGCACGGTAACATCCCAGCCCAGGTAGGTCGTCACCGCCTCGCGAACCGCCTCGAGGGTGTGTCCCGGCGCGGCGCTGACGTGGTGGCGATAGCCCTCGCGGCCGATATGGCCAAGGACGCCCTGGAGATCGTCGAAGCGCGCCACGCCGCCGCAGCCGAAGAAGCTCTCGGAGATCGGGTCAGCGGTGAATTCGGCCTGGCCGAGGTAGCCGCGGAGGCGGCCGTCGGCAGTGAGCACGCTGGCGTAGGTGAAGGGCATCGGGCGGATGCGGCCCTGGTTGCAGCCGAAGCTGCGGCCGGGGCCGACCGCGGTCGCCAGCATGGAGTGGTCGACGATGCGGCCCGGGCCGTCCATCAGGTCGAAGGCGACCGGCCCGCAGTGGAAGAGGATGCAGCGATTCGGGTCGTCGCCGTAGTTGTTGTTCCAGTCCAGGCACATGGCCGGCGCGCCGGCGGCGAGTCGCAGGGCCTGCATGGCGACGGCGTTGCCGACGTCGACCTCGCAGGCGGCCGTGATGCCGCAGTTGTTGAGGTCGCCGAGGACGACGCAGGGCGCGATGCCGAGCTGCTCTTCAAGCTCCATCCAGCAACGCAGCGCCAGGGCGTCGAGGCCGTGCTCCTCCCGCATCTGGTCGAGCACGACGCGCAGGCGCACGAGGTTCTCCAGGCTGGCCTCCGGGACGCCCTGCCAGCAGGTGGCACCGAGGAGCCGCTGACGCGTCTCCCGGCAGGCCGCGTCGGCCTTCAGACTGCGGACGCGCTCGATGACGCTGGAGAGGTCGAAGGCCTCCACCGTGATGCCGGCCTTCTGCAGGGCGACCTCGTCGATGCGCACGGTCTTGAAGGGCGTCGTGCGCGCCCCGATGGCACCGACGGTCAGGCGTCGCAGGCCCTTGACGACCCGGCAGACGCGGTCGAAGACATCGAGCTGCTCGAGAAAGCGCGGCGAGCGCGGGTGGACGGTGTGGGGTGGGAGGGCGGTGCAGGGTATGCCGTACTGCCGAAGCATCTCGAGGATGGAGATCTTGCCGCAGAAGGCATCGCGGCGCTGCGCCGGGCTGAGCTTGTCGAGTTCATCGGGGTAGGCCTGGACCAGGATGGGCACGCGGGCATCCTGCAGGGCCGCGACGACGCCATTCTCGTCGCCGAAGTTCGGCAGGGAGACGATCACGCCATCGACCCGGCTGCGGTGCTCGTCGAGCCAGGCGGCGAAGCGCCGGCCCTCCGCGGCGGTCTCGACGGCGCCGCAGCGCGTCGCCGCGGGGTCCATGAAGAGCGCTTGGTGACCCTCGGCAGCGAGCACCTCGCGGAGGTCCTCGCGCGCCGCCGCCAGGAGCGCGGCC
>JAAYZO010000710.1 GCA_012514865.1 Lentisphaerota bacterium
CCTCTGCGGTAGAACTCCCTGCGCGAGGGCCCGCGGCGCCTGCCTGCAGCCCGCCGGTATGGCGCCCTGAAAGGGCATCATTCATCAGCCCAGGGCAACGCCCTGGGAAATGGACCGTTCCGCATGGCAGGCTGAAAGTCTGCGACAAGACGCCGCACGCAACGACGCGATCGTTCATACGGGCCGCCCCGCCGGCCCGAATCGCAGCCAGCGCCAGAGGCGCCCCGGCAACGCCCCGAGGCTGTCCAGCACGGCGTAGACCACCGGGATCACCACCAGGGTCAGCACCGTGCCGACCAGCAGTCCAAAGGCCGCCACAATGCCCAGCGGGCTCATGCGCTCCAGACCGACCGCCATCTCGAACACCAGGGGCGTCAGCCCGACAACCGTGGAGACGGTCGTCATCAGAATCGGCCGCAGACGCAGTCGCACCGACTGCAGGATGGCCTCGTCGCGACTCATGCCGCCGGCACGGGCCGTGAGGATGAAGTCGAGCATCAGGATGCTGTTGTTGACGATGGTGCCGCCCAGGAGGATCATGCCCATCATGGCGGGCTTGCACATCGGCTTGTCGAAGATCAGCAGGCCCCAGAAGCCGCCGGCCACCGCCAGGGGTATGGCGGCCATGACCGTGAAGGGATGCAGGAAGGACCGGAACATCGCCACCAGCAGCACGTACAGCAGGACGATCCCGATCACCAGGGCGCGGCCCATCTCCGTCTGCCCCAGCGCCATGTCCACCGCCGTACCGGCCAGGGTGATCGAGTAGCCGGCCGGCACCGCGATCCCGGCCAGACGCTGACGCACGCGGGCCGTGACATGGCCAATCGTGGCGCCGCGGTTGCTGCCCGTGATGTCGAGGGTCGGACGAAGGTCCTCACGCGTGATGAAGGGCTGGCCGCGCCGCGGCTCGATGCTGGCCAGCGCCCGCAGGGGCACCTGCCCCAGGTGGGTGTCGAGGGGCACATCCCGGAGCTGCGACGGGTGCTCGATATCGGCATCGCGGTAGCGCACCGTCACCGGGATGTCCAGATAGCCGCTCAGGCGCATCGGGGTGGCCTTGATGCCCTTGACGGCCGTACGCAGCTCCTCGGCCACGCGCGGCGGCGACAGCCGGTACAGCTCGGCCAGGTCCGGGTCGACGTGGATGCGGCACTCGCGTTTGTCGAAGGTCCAGCTCCGCCGCACGTCGACCAGCCCGGGCGTGCCCGAGAGGGCCTCCAGGGTGCGGCTGGCCAGCGCGTCGAGGATGCGCGCCTCCGGGCCGCTGATGATGATGTCCAGCGGCGCCCGCGTCGTGGACACCGGCGTGGCGCCGTACTCGCTGACCCGGAAGCTGCGCAGGTCGTCAAGCTGGCTGAGCTGCTGACGCCACCCGTCCTGGATCGACCAGATGTCCTGCGCCCGCTGCGTGCGGTCGACGAGCTGCACGCGGACCTTCCCCGTCTGGGCCGTCGCACCGCCGCCGCCAAAGCTGATCTGGCCGGGCTCGGAGCCGACCGTCGACGAGATCGCCAGGACCCCCGGCTGCGACTGCACCACCGCCTCGACCGCGCCCAGCACCGCGGCAACGCGCGCCGGCGGCAGGTCGGACGGTGTCTCGAACTCGATGGTGACGATGCCGGTGTCCATCAGCGGCATGAGCTCGCCGCCGATCAGGGGCTTGACGTGCTTCAGGGTCAGCACCAGGAAGACCGCCGCCAGGGCCAGGACCAGCCAGCGCCGCGCCAGGGCGCCGCGGGCGAGGGCCAGCAGGACGCGCCCCAGCGCCTCGACGGCGCCGTCGACCACCGCCGCCAGACGGCCCGGGGACCGCGCCGCACCACCACCGCGGCCGCCCAGCAGACGCGACGACAGGAGCGGCACCACCATCAGCGCCGCCAGCAGCGAGGCGACCAGCGTCGCCACCACCACCACATTCAGCGGCCGCATGGTCTCCTGGGTGTAGCCGCCGGCGAACATCACCGGCACCAGCACCACCACCGTGGTCAGCATCCCGGCCGTCGTCGCCAGAGCGACCTCCTGCGTGCCCAGACGCGCCGCCCGCAACGCGCCCTCCTCCGGCGCGCCCCGGTAGTGACGGTAGATGTTCTCCAGGACCACGATCGAGGCGTCGACCACCATCCCCACCGAGATGATCAGCCCGGACAAAGTCACCATGTTCAGCGTGTACGGGCTGAACCAGAGCACCACCAGGCTCGCCAGAAAGGCCAGCGGGATGCTCAGCGACACCACCAGCGCCGCCCGCAGATCCGCCAGAAACAGCACAATCACCGCCACCGTCAGCAGGATCGCCTGCACCAGCGAGCTGCGCATGCCGCTGACATTCAGATCGATCAGCGGCTGCTGGTCCTCGGTGATCGCGAAGGCAATGTCAGGGTACTCCGCCTGCAGACGCGGCAGCAGCGCCTTGACCTGCCGGATTGCCGCCACCGTGTCGCCATGCTCGGGCCGCAGCACGTTCACCGCAATCGCCGTCTGCCCATTGCCGTGGTAGAGGCTCCGCTGCTCGGCCTCGCCGAGGACCACCTCGGCGACGTCGCGCAGACGCAGCACCGCGCCGTCACGATGCCGCAGCGGCAAGGCCCGGATCTGCTCGAGATTCTCGAACTCGCCCGCGACCTTCACCAGGTACTCGCGCGCCGGCGCATAGATCGTCCCCGCCGGCGCCGAGACGTTGTGCCGCGCCAGCGCCGCCACGACATCGCCAAGGCCCATGCCGTTGGCCGTCAGACGCAGCCGATCCACACGGATCGCGATCTCCGGCTCGTGGCCCCCGAAGACATCGACATCGGCCACACCCGGCAGATTCAGCAACGCATCCTCGATCGGATTCTCGGCCAGCAGCCGGATCTGCGCCAGGTCCTTCGTGCCGCCGGGCTTCGGACTCAGCGCCAACGTCAGCAGCGGCCGCGTCGCGTCGGAAATGCGGTGGATGCGCGGCTCCAGTATCGCCGCCGGCAGCTCGGCACGGACGCGGCTGACCGCATTCTGAACATCCACCACCGCCTCGCCCAGGGGCTTGGCATAGCCGAACTCGACCTGCACCGACGAGACTTCGTCACGGCTGGTGCTGGTCACACGACGCAGGCCGCCCAGGCTGTTGAGCTCCTTCTCCAGGACCTGCGTCACCTTGTCGGCAAGGTCGTCAGCATCGGCGCCCGGCCAGACCGTGATCACCGCCACCTGCGGCGGCGCGCTGTCGGGAAAGAGGTCCGTCGGCGTGCGCACAAAAGCGAACAGCCCCAGCGCCACGACGAGGAGCACCACCGACAGAACGGCGTAGGGCGAGCGTATGGCGGCGTCCTGGAGGCCCATCAGCGCACCTCCACGGCCATGCCGTCCGACAGCCGCGCCCAGCCCAGGAAGGTGCTCACCACCACCGCCTCGCCCGGCTCGACGCCCTCGACTCCGGCCTGCTCACAGGCCGTCCCCAGGACGGTCACCTCGCGCACCTGCAGACGCCCGTCACGCACCACGAAGACCCGCGGACGCACCGCGCCGCCCTCGAGGAGCGCCGTCACCGGCACCAGGGTCACCGCCTCGCGACGCTGAAAGACCACGGTGGCCTCGACCGTGGCGCCCAGGGTCAGACCCGCCGTCGCGGCGCCCTCCAGCAAGGCCTCGGCACGGACCATCCGGGCCCGGTTCAACGCCGGGTACAGCCGCGACACGCGCGCCTCGCGCGCCCCCCCGCCCACCAGAAAACGCACCGGCAGGCCGACCGTGAACGCCGGCAGGTCGCCCTGCGGCACATCGAAGGCCAGCTTCAGGCTGCTGCGATCCTCGACCACCACCAGCGTCCGGCCCGGACTGGCCAGGTCGCCGGGATCCACCGCCTTGGCCGTCACCACGCCATCGAACGGGCTGGTGATGCGGCAGTAGGTCAGCGTCGTGCGCACCTCGTCGGCCTTGCGCTGCAGGGCCTCGACCTGCTGCTCGAGCGCCAGCGAGGTCTGCTCGGCCGCCATGAGACGCCCGCGGGCCTCGTTGGCCTTCTCCGCCGTCGCCTCGGCCTGCGCACTCGGGGCCGTGCCGCCCTCGGCCAGACGACGGTCGCGCTCGCTCTCGCGCTGCCAGTAGGCCACCGTCGCCCGCAGGGAAACCACCGTCGCCTGGTTCGCCGCCACCTGCGCCCGCGCCTGCGCAATCTGCGCCTCCACCGCCGCCAGGCTGTCGCGGAACTGACGGCTGTCGAGGGTGACCAGCACCTCGCCGGCGGCGACCTCCTTGCCCTCCTGACAGTGTACCGCCTCGACCGTCGCCGTCAGCCGCGCCGAGACATCCGCAGCCTGCAGCGGCTCGATCACCGCCAGGTAGTCGTGGCCCTCCTCGAGCGCCCCGGTGACCGCCGTCGCCACCGCCACCGGCGTCGAGCGCAGCTCGAACCGCGGCGCCTGCGCCAACGACTGCTTCTTGCGCAGCACCAGCCGGCGGCCCGCCAGCACCAGCGCC